>JAYVIN010000052.1:0-12949 GCA_043770135.1 Flavobacterium sp.
TTTACAAGTGGTTTTGTGTTCTTTTTTTGAAGAATTTTTTAAATCATTGAAATCCTGAAGGTTGAAAATGAAATGTTTTATGAAATCGAGGAATAATATGAATAAAGAGACGAAATAAATTGTTTTTTATAAAACAGGAGAAATTATTAATTGAAAAATTATAACTAAAATAGTTTTAATTGAAAGTTAAATCAAAAAAAGTGATTAATGGTATTATTTACCCGCTTTATTAATCCAAAATTCATTGAGTTCTGAATAATCTATGGGTTGTGCAGGTTTTTGATAAATTAATCGACCTGAATCAAAACCTCTAACAAGGATTGTTTCTATAAGATAATCTTCATTAGTCTGATATGGTAAGTAGGGCGTTTTTAAATTAATATCAAAAAGTCTTGCCGTCGTATTTGACCAAAAAGCTTTCCAGCCACTTTTGAGTGTTCTTACTAATTCAAATGTTGTTGTACCTGTTTGACGATGAATTAATTTGACCAATATCTGACCCTGCTTTCTTGAAAGTTTTTTGAGAGTAGCTTCAAATTCATTTGAAAGATAGGATTCCACAATTTTAAAATATCGCTTTTTTTCTTTATTTGTTTTTAGATTTGCCATTCCTTTATTCAACATTACTAATCGTTCCGCGGCTAATTTTGCATAAGGATACGTCTTATATACCCGATTACGAAGGAGTGTAAATTGTTTTCTTGCTTCAGGATCGATTTTTCCTTTTTGAATTACAACTTCTTCTAATTGAATGGTATCATTATATATAGTGTCTTTTTCTGAAAACACATACCCCATTCGAACCGTGTCTTTTTGGACTATTTGCGCTTGACTTGAAATTGACATCAAAAAACAAAACAATAAAAAACCAGTAATCTTCATGTAGTAAAAATTTTATAGTACAAAATTATACATTCTACGTACAAGTGTGATGCCAAATTTATAAATTTGCTAAAAAAATATTTATGAGCACAAAATCAATACTAAAAAAGACTTCTTTAAGCTTTTTAGAAAAATACCTTAATAACGCTTCGCCGACTGGATACGAAAGTAATGGTCAAAAACTTTGGATGGAGTACTTAAAACCTTATGTAGATACTTTTATTACAGATACTTACGGATCAGCTGTAGGTGTTATCAATCCAGAAGCATCTTTCAAAGTAGTTATTGAAGGTCATGCCGATGAAATTTCATGGTATGTAAACTACATAACCGATGACGGAATGATATATGTCATTAGAAATGGTGGTTCTGATCACCAAATTGCACCATCAAAAAGAGTAAATATTCACACCAAAAAAGGAATTGTTAAAGGCGTTTTTGGTTGGCCCGCTATACACACGCGTGGGAGAGGAAAAGAAGAACCTGCTAGAATTGATAATTTATTCATCGATATTGGTTGTTCTAAAAAAGAAGAGGTCGAAGAATTAGGTGTTCATGTAGGATGCGTGATTACTTATCCAGATGAGTTTATGATTTTGAACGAAAATAAATTCGTCTGTCGAGCAATCGACAATCGTATGGGAGGATTTATGATTGCCGAAGTGGCTCGTTTGCTTCATGAAAATAAAATAAAACTTCCTTTTGGTTTGTATATTACCAATTCTGTTCAAGAAGAGGTGGGACTTCGTGGAGCCGAAATGATTACTAATACCATAAAGCCTAATGTTGCCATAATAACTGATGTTTGCCATGATTCTACTACTCCTATGATCGAAAAGAAAATTGAGGGAGAAATTAAAATTGGCAAAGGCCCTGTAGTTACTTATGCTCCAGCTGTACAAAATAACTTAAGAGAACTTATTTTGGACACTGCAATAGAAAAAGAAATTCCATTTCAAAGATTAGCCTCTTCGAGAGTTACAGGAACTGATACCGATGCTTTTGCCTATAGCAACGGTGGCGTAGCTTCAGCTTTAATTTCTCTACCTCTACGTTATATGCATACCACTGTTGAAATGGTGCATCGTGAAGATGTTGAAAATGTAATTAAATTAATTTATGAAACTTTATTGAAAATAGAAAACAACGAAACATTCTCTTATTTCAAATAGAGTTTTAATTATATCCAAATAAAAATTAAAAAACATCATTTATTTTGATATAAATGATGCTTTTTAATTGGATAAATCTATTTGACTACACTTGTTTTAACAATAAAACCGATTCATTTGCATTGGATAATTCAGCATATTTTAATGCTGTAAACCCATTTTCATTTTTTACATTAACACGTGCTCCGTTTGCAATTAAAATTTTAATAATATCTACTTTGTTATAGCGAGCTGCAACCATCAATGGAGTCATTCCATTCGATTCTTCATTGACATCAACTCCGTACTCAATAAATTTTTTAACACTTTCAATATCCCCTTTACTAATTGCAACATTTAAAGGAGAAACTACTTCAAAAATTGTAATTGCAGTTTTTAAAGAAATTGAATTTGAAGCTAAGGAAACATTTGTAAATGCTATTAAAGCTAAACCTAAATAAATGATTGATTTTTTCATGATACTTTTTTTAAATTATTTTTTTAAAAATTAAAACATATAATAATATTCTATGCAAATATATATCTAAAATAAGGTATCTTGTTTTACATAGTACTTAAAATTAACTTTAATTTAACACAATTAAAAACGATGTATTAACTAACTAATTGATTTACAGCCGTTATAAATAAAACGAGATTTCAGTTTAGTAGTTTGACTTAAGATGAACCAATAAAAAAACTGCAATTCCAAAATGGTAATGCAGTTTAAAATACTTGAATTATGTTAAAATTACTTTTGGTTAAAATATTTTAAAACATTATTTTCAATCCGATTATAGATATTAGAAACATCTGCTTTTACAAACTTTTCTCCTAAAATTTTCTCATACAATTCAATATATCGTTCTGAAACCGTTTCGATATATTCATCCGTCATGTTCGGAATTTGCTGCCCTTCAAGCCCTTGAAATCCATTTTGTATTAACCAACGGCGAACAAACTCCTTGGACAATTGTTTTTGTTCTTCATTTTTATCTTGTCTTTCTTGATAACCTTCTGAATAAAAATAACGAGATGAATCTGGTGTGTGTATTTCGTCAATAAGAACTATTAAACCCTCTTTTGTCTTGCCAAATTCATATTTGGTATCTACCAATATTAAGCCTCGACTAGCCGCAATTTCTGTTCCTCTTTGAAATAAAGCTCTAGTGTATTTTTCAAGAATCAAATAATCTGTTTCCGAAACAATTCCTTTGGAAAGAATAGCTTCTCTTGAAATATCGGCATCATGTTCTCCGTTATCCGCTTTGGTTGTAGGTGTAATTATAGGCTCAGGAAATTTATCATTTTCTTTTAATCCTTCTGGCATTTTTACGCCGCAAATTTCTCTTTTACCCAAAGCATATTCACGAGCAGCATGACCTGAAACGTAGCCCCTAATTACCATTTCTACTTTAAAAGGCGAACATAAATAACCAATAGCCACACTTGGATCTGGAGTTGCGATTAACCAATTTGGAACTATATCTTGGGTCAGTTCCATAAATTTGGTTGCGATTTGATTTAGAATTTGACCCTTAAAAGGAATCCCTTTTGGCAAAACAACATCAAAAGCAGAAAGCCTATCGGTTGCTATCATTACTAAAAGTTCGTCATTTATATTGTAAACTTCTCTTACTTTTCCTCTATAAACTGATTTTTGATTCGGAAAATTAAAATTTGTTGTTGTAATTGTATTCATTGATTGTAATTAGTTTTTGAACTGCAAAAATAGGGTGTTTAAAACGGATTCACAAAGAAAATTAGAGCCTTACTCATTGTTAATCGTGGTTCTCAATTTGTTTGTAAGCATCAATTACTTTTTTGACCAATCTATGACGTACAATATCTTTGTCATCTAGGTAAATAATTCCAATTCCTTCCACGTCTTTCAAAACCAACAAAGCCTCTTTCAGTCCTGAAATCGTTCTTCGAGGCAAATCGACTTGCCCTGGATCGCCTGTAATCATAAACTTAGCACTTTTTCCCATTCTGGTAAGAAACATTTTCATTTGAGAATGGGTTGTGTTTTGAGCTTCATCAAGTATTACAAAAGCATGATCTAGGGTTCGACCTCGCATAAATGCCAATGGAGCAATCTGGATAATACCCTTCAGGATATAATCTTCCAATTTTTCGTTCGGCAACATGTCACGCAAAGCATCGTACAAGGGTTGCATGTAGGGATCTAATTTTTCTTTCATATCCCCTGGCAAAAAACCAAGATTTTCGCCTGCTTCAACTGCTGGACGTGTCAAAATGATTTTTTTTACTTGTTTTTCTTTCAAAGCTTTGACCGCCATTGCAACACCAGTGTAGGTTTTACCAGTTCCTGCTGGACCAACAGCAAAAACCATATCGTTCTTGTTCATGGTATCCACCAACAGTTGCTGGTTAGGCGTCATAGGTTTTATAATTTTACCACCTACTCCATGTACTAAAATCTTGTCATGACCAAATGACTTAGCCTCTTCCTGAGACGAACTCTGAATCACTCTTTCGATAACATTATCATCAATGGTGTTGTAGCGAGTAAAATGCAACATGAGCCGATTGAAACGGTTTTCGAATTCATCTAGCACTTCTTTTTCTCCAAAAGCTTTCAAAGTTGTTCCTCGAGCAACAATTTTTAGTTTTGGATAATACTTTTTAATGGTTTCAAGATGAGTGTCTTGAGCGCCCCAAAAATCTTTTGGAGCGATGTCTATGAGCTCGATGATTCTTTCGTTCAAAAGCGGTGTATTTTAAAGGTTATTAATTTAAAGTCAATCGAAATCCAATTCCGTTGGAATTAGTAATTAAATCCAATTTATGCTGATTAAAATCTACATTTCCAGTAGCTTTTTGAGTATTATATTCGGATACAACATTTTCAATCTTTTTTGAAAAGCCTATTTTTACAGGAATGGCAATTACTACAGCAGCTAAACCAATATAAGTTAATACTGAAGGATAATTTCTTTCTGTTTTAATTGAATTAGAGGTAACAGTTGTATCTCCATCTGTGGTTGCACCAATTATTAAATCGGTAGCTAAAAGTCCGAGACCGCCAATAATTAAAACATTTCCAGCCGTTTTTTTGCTTCTCCCTGCATTATAATCGGCTAATAATTTTTCGTTATTTACTAATAACTCCCTTACTTGGGTTGATGATATTTTTTGATTCTCGGAATTTAAGATGTTTCCATTGGATTTATACACTAATTTTTGAGAAAACGATTGTAAACTACATAGAAATACAAAAAGGAAGAAACAGGATTTAATCATGGGTTGATTTCTAAATTGAATTTAAATAATTCTATTAATTTAAAGCCTAAAATACTTTAACTTTGCACTTCTCAAATTTAATACGTTTTAGCTTCGGTTTTCGTTTTATTTATAAACAATTTTATGTCAATAATTACCCTTACTACCGATTACGGATTAAAAGACCATTTCGTTGGCGCATTAAAGGGGAAGATTTTATCTGAATATTCTGAAATTAAAATTGTTGATATTTCGCATAACATTGACCCTTTCAACACAGTAGAAGCAAGTTATATTATTAATGCTGCCTATTCTAGTTTCCCAAAAGGAACTGTTCATATTATTGGGGTTGACATCGAATTGAACAAAGAAAATAAGCATATTGTAATGCAATGGAATGACCATTATTTTATTGCAGCCGACAATGGTATTTTGAGTATGCTTTCGCAAAAAATTGTTCCTCAAAAAATTGTTAACATCAACATTCACGATAGATTGCACGAAGACGCTACCGATTTGGATGTTTTTGTAAAAGTAGGCTGTCATATTGCCAAAGGCGGTTTACTCAACGTGATTGGCAAAGAAATAAAAACCATCAAACAAGTAACCGATTTACAAGCGACAGTACTTAATGATGGAGATACACTCAAAGGATATGTGATTTATATTGATCATTTTGGCAATGTGGTAACCAATATTTCTAAAAAACAATTTCTGGAAGTAGCCAAAGGAAGGCCGTATGAAATTGTTCTAAAAACCAAAAACATCAAAACCATTTTACCTAATTATTCAGCAATTGCCATTTCGGAAAAATATGAAATTAAGAATTATGAGGGCGAAAAATTAGCACTTTTCAACACAGCAGGTTTTCTTGAAATTGCAGTTTTCAGAAGCAATCCCTCGAAAGTAGGTTCGGCAAGTAGTTTGTTGGGGTTGAATTATAGGGATGTGATAACAATAAAATTTGTTTAACGTTTTCTTAGTTTCAAGTTGTGCAACTTTAAACCTTAAACTTTTCAAACAAAAAACAATGAAATCAATCGTATTACGTGAAATAAAATCCTTTTTTGGTTCCCCAATGGGCTATTTAGTTATTGCTCTTTTCCTGATTGGAAATGGATTATTTCTTTGGGTTTTTGAAGGCCAATACAATATTTTAAATAGTGGTTTTGCCGATTTAAGTCCGTTTTTTACTTTAGCCCCAATGATTTTGATATTCTTAATCCCAGCGGTTACGATGCGCAGTTTTTCGGATGAAAAAAAACAAGGAACATTAGAATTATTACTCACCAAACCATTAAGCGTTTGGCAAATAGCATTAGGAAAGTTTTTAGGTTCGATGCTACTCATTCTAATTGCCATTATTCCAACCTTATTGTATGTAAAAGTCATTTCGGATTTAGGAATGCCCGAGGGAAACCTCGATTTAGGAAGCACAATAGGCTCTTACTTTGGCTTAGTTTTATTAATTGCTGCTTATTGTGCTATCGGAATTTTCTCCTCTACCCTATCCGACAATCAAATAATAGCCTTTCTTATTTCGCTGTCAATTTGTTTCCTTTTCTATTTTGGTTTTGAGAGTCTTTCTCTAATCATTCCTAATTTTCAGAGTCAAATTTCAAGTTTTGGTATGCTACATCATTTCAAAAGTATTGGTCGAGGCGTTATAGACACTCGAGATGTTATGTATTTCGTTAGTATTGCGGTTTTGTTCCTTTCGTTTACAGTCTTTAAACTAAAAACTCTGCAATCGTAATGAAGACAACAAAAAACTTAAAATCAGTCTTATTTACGATAGGAATTCTAATTATTCTGAATTTTATTAGCAGCACTTTTTTTTATCGTTTTGATTTAACCAAAGACAAAAGATATACCCTTTCGTCTACTTCATTGGCTATTATCCAAAAGGTTGAAGAACCGTTGTTTATCAAAATATATCTACAAGGTGATATGCCGGCTGAATTCAATCGACTCCAACGAGAAACCCAAGATTTACTTGAAGAATTTCAAGCCTATAATAAGAATATAATTTTCAGTTTTGTTGACCCTTTAGCCAACAAAGACGAAAGTATGGATAACATTAAACAGCTCTATTTAAAAGGACTTACACCAATAAATATAACTGTTGACGACAAAGGGAAACAATCACAAGCTATGGTTTTTCCTTGGGCAACTGCAATTTATAAAAACAAGGAAGTTAATATTCCCTTGTTGAAAAATATTATGGGTGCATCGACTACCCAAAAAGTGATAGGTTCGGTACAACATTTAGAATATTCAATTGCCGATGCATTAAATAAAATTACTACCTATAAGAAAAAAACAATTGCTGTACTAAAAGGAAATGGCGAACTACCTGATATTCAAATCGCTAAATTCCTATTACAAGTTCGCGAAAGTTACCATATAGGACCTTTCACTTTAGATTCAGTTGCTGCAAATCCAATAGCGAGTTTGGATGCCCTACAAAAATACGATTTAGCGATTGTAGCAAAACCGACAGAAGCTTTTTCAGATTCAGAGAAACAAGTTTTGGATCAGTTTATCATCAACGGCGGAAAAACTCTTTGGCTCATCGATCAAGTTAGTATGGAAATGGATAGTTTATATACGAATTCAGGTTCTAATTTAGCTTTTCCAAGAGGTTTAAATTTGAATGATATGTTCTTCAAATACGGCATTAGAATCAATCCTGATTTAATCAAAGACGAACAAGGAAGTCCTATAAAACTAGCCTCTGGAGAACAAGGAAGTGCAACGCAATTCCAAGAATTTAATTGGAAATTTGCACCTCAAGTCTATCCTATTGGTACACATCCTATTGTTAAAAATTTGGGTGGAATAAAATTCGATTTTGCCAATTCGATTGATACTTTGAAAAATGGAATCCAAAAAACCGTATTGTTACAATCTTCCCCATATTCGAAAAGAATAGGAACACCTGTTGAAGTCAATTTGAATATCGTTTCCGAAGAAACTTCTCCAAATGATTACCTAAAAACGGGTACTATTCCGCTTTCGGTATTGTTAGAAGGTTCGTTCCATTCGGTGTTTGAAAACAGAGTATTGTCTTTTGACCAAAAAACATTTAAATCTGAAGGAAATCCTAACAAAATGATTGTTATTTCGGATGGCGATTTGATTCGAAACCAATTAGACAAAAACTTCCAACCCGTTGAGTTAGGCTATGATCAACGATCCGGAAATTTATACGACAACAAGGATTTTATGATGAATTGTGTCAATTATTTATTGGACGACAACGGACTTATTAACATTCGAGGCAAAGAACTCGATTTGGCTTTATTGGATAAAGAAAAAGTATATGAAAATTATACCGCAATACAATTCATTACCATCGGGCTTCCAATAGTATTTTTACTCCTTTTCGGTCTTGTCTTTTCGTACCTACGAAAGAAAAAGTATAGTCATTAATGTTAATAAAAAAAAATACAAAATAAAATAGTTTACAATATATTTGTGGTTAACGTATGTGTTTTAAACAATTCAAAATTCATATAAAAAATAAATAAAAAAAGATGAAATTTATAGTATCGAGTTCGTACTTATTAAAACAATTACAAGTATTAGGTAGTGTTATTAACAGTAGTAATACTTTGCCTATTTTAGATAACTTCCTTTTCGAATTGGATCACAACGCCTTGACGGTTTCGGCTTCTGATTTAGAAACTACTATGTCAGCCACATTAGATATCGATTCTACAAGCAAAGGAAGCGTAGCTGTTTCTGCAAAATTACTTTTAGAAATTCTAAAAACTTTTCCTGAGCAACCTTTGACTTTTACAGTAGAAGAAAATAGCACGATTGAAATCAGTTCCAATTCTGGTAAATATGCTTTGGCTTATGCCGCAGGAAATGAATTTCCAAAATCAGTTAATTTAGACGAACCATCGGTAACTTTGGTTCCTGCCGATGTTTTGGCAACTGCTATTAGCAAAACTATTTTTGCAGCTGGAAACGATGATTTACGTCCAGTAATGTCAGGAGTTTTCTTCCAGTTTTCTCCTCAAGGACTTACCTTTGTGGCGACTGACGCTCACAAATTAGTGAAATATGCACGTACCGATGTAACTGCATCTGAAGTAGCCGATTTTATTATGCCGAAGAAGCCTTTGACTATTTTGAAAAATATTCTAGGAGTTTCTGATGCCGAAGTAAAAATTGAATACAACGATTCGAATGCCACTTTCTCCTTTGACAATTACATTTTAATGTGTCGTTTAATCGACGGAAAATATCCAAATTACGAAGCAGTTATTCCAAAAGAAAATCCAAATAAATTGATGATTGACCGTTCTTTATTCTTGAGTTCGGTTCGTCGTGTGGCTATTTTTTCGAATAAAACAACCCACCAAATTCGTTTGAAAATTGCAGGTGCCGAATTAAATATTTCTGCCGAAGATATTGATTATTCGAACAAAGCTGAGGAACGTTTGACTTGTGATTACCAAGGTGATGATATGCAAATAGGATACAATTCTCGCTTTTTGACAGAGATGTTGACCAACTTGCAATCCGATATGATCATGCTTGAAATGTCATTGCCTAATAGAGCTGGAATCTTAACTCCTGTTGATGGCTTAGAAGATGGCGAAACTGTTACTATGCTAGTGATGCCAGTTATGCTGAATAACTAATTTTAGATTTTAGATTGCAGATTCCAATCTAAATTACAGATTAGTTAAATACAAAAAAGATGTAAAAAGCCCCAATTTTATCAAAATTGCAATGCCCCCAAAAAGTTAGACACTATTTGGGGCTTTTTTTTACTCATGAAGTGCCAAAACTGGAATTGCTAAACTATTTGAAAATTTCTGAATTAAACTGGGTTTAAATAATTCGACAAAAAAGTTCCTTTTGTAAGTAAGCATTGCCAAAATATCAATATCTTTAAACAAAACAAAATCTAAGATAATATCCTGTACCTCTTCACTTGGAATGATAGAAAACTGAATAGGTTCACCAAAAAACTCTTCCTCCCATTGTTTGATAGTAGAGGCTGAAATATCAGAATTAGCTGTTTTCACATATAAACATTTTACTTTTGCCTTTGTTTTTTTGGCAAATTTCAACACCTCTTTAAGTGCCTTTTTATCTTTTTCTCGGAATCGAGTTGTAAACCCAATCGTTTCAATTTTCTTGAATTTTGATTCTAAGGGAACGCTCAAAACAGGAATAGCAACTGCAGCTATGACATTTCCTGTATTAGTACCCAAGAAAAAGGCTTCCCAACCTGTAGCTCCAGTAGTTCCCATAACAATATAATCTATGCTTTCTTCTTTGATAGTTCTATTGATATTGAAAAGTAAATGACTATCCATTATTCTATGGCTCATTTTTATGTGATTCAGATTTCGTTCTTCGGCTATGGCATGAAGTTTTGGAAGTTCTTCTTTAAACCTGTCAAATTGTGTTAGCTGTAGCGTTTCAAAAAGCACATTATAATTTTCAGGGAAAAACTGATTGTCATAAATCGGGAATTCAAAAGTGTGCAATAAAATGAGTTCTCCATTTACTATTTTTGCAAACTCCAAAGCGTGAACAAATGCATTAGTTGCCGCTTCGGAAAAATCGGTGGGAAACAAAATCTTTTTCATTTTATCTAAGGATTAGCGTTATCAATATTGACTAAAATTACTTCTATTTATTTAAAAAAAACATGATAATTATCAGATTATCAGTATTTAAAACATAAATAACAAAAAAAATATTCTTAAAATCCGAATGATTAACTTTGCTGAAAAAATATAATATGATTTACAACGATTCCATAGTAGCTTTAGCGACACCTTCGGGTGCAGGAGCCATTGCTATCATTAGGATTTCTGGCGAAGATGCTATTGCTATTGGCAATCAAGTTTTTAAATCTATAAAAGGGAAAAGTTTACTGCAACAAAAATCCCATACTTTACATCTTGGTCATATTGTCGACAATCAAAAAACCATTGACGAAGTTTTGGTTTCCATTTTCAAAGGGCCTCACTCTTACACTGGCGAAAATACGATTGAAATTTCCTGCCACGGCTCTACTTATATTAAACAACAAATTATTCAATTATTGCTTCGAAAAGGATGCCGTATGGCAAATCCGGGCGAATTTACGCTAAGAGCTTTCTTGAACGGAAAACTCGATTTGTCCCAAGCCGAAGCCGTTGCCGATTTGATTTCGTCAGACAACGAAGCTTCGCACCAAATTGCGATGCAACAAATGCGTGGTGGTTTCTCGAACGAAATTGCCAAACTTAGGGAAGAATTATTAAATTTTGCTTCCCTTATCGAACTCGAATTGGACTTTGCAGAAGAAGATGTAGCCTTTGCAGACAGAACTCAATTTCACGAATTGTTAAACCGAATAGAATTTGTTTTGAAACGCTTGATTGATTCTTTTGCCGTTGGAAATGTCATCAAAAATGGAATTCCTGTGGCAATTGTAGGCGAACCTAATGTTGGGAAATCAACACTTTTGAACGCGCTATTGAACGAAGAACGCGCTATTGTTTCGCACATTGCAGGAACAACTAGAGACACCATTGAGGACGAATTGGTTATTGGCGGAATTGGTTTTCGATTTATTGATACCGCTGGAATTCGGGAAACCGATGACCATATTGAAAGCATTGGCATTAGGAAGACCTTCGAGAAAATAGAACAAGCTCAGGTGGTTATTTATTTATTAGACAGCAGTTTGCAGACGGCAGATGGCAGTTTGCAAATGAATCAAATAGAAATCGAAAAAATCAAAAATCAATTTCCACTGAAACCCTTACTTGTTGTTGGAAATAAATCAGATTTACTTTCTAAAAATGAAGCTGAAAATCTATTATCTGAACTTAAAAATCTAAACTTAATTTCTGCCAAAGAAATTATTGGTGTAGAGGAATTGAAAAATCAATTACTTTCTTTTGTCAATACTGGAGCTTTACGGAACAATGAAACAATCGTAACCAATACCCGTCATTATGATTCTTTACTAAAAGCCTTAGACGAAATACAGAAAGTAAAATATGGACTAGAAACTAATCTTTCCAGCGACTTAATGGCGATTGATATCAAGGAAGCCTTGTATCATTTTGGGATGATTACTGGTCAAGTGACTAATGATGAATTGTTAGGGAATATATTTGCTAATTTCTGTATCGGAAAATAATTATCTTTCTTTTATTCACTCAATATGGTGTTTATTGTAGCTATTTCTTCATCTGTAAAATGGTGGTTTTTTAATGCTTCTATCGAGTCTGTAATTTGCTCGGGCTTACTTGAACCTATTAACACTGATGTAACTCGATCATCGCGAAGTAACCAAGCTAGTGCCATATGTGCCAACTTTTGCCCCCGCTGTTTGGCCAGATTATTCAATTTAGAAATTATGGCTAGTTTTTCTGGCGTGATGTGATTCTCGTTCAGAAATATGCCGCTCGTGGCTACCCTAGAATCCGCAGGTATTCCGTTTAAATATTTATCGGAAAGCAATCCCTGGGCCAAAGGTGAAAAAGTAATACAGCCAACACCTTCTCTTTCCAATACATCCAACAATCCATTCTCGGGCTCACGACCAAACATTGAATATCTAGGCTGGTGTATCAGGCAAGGTGTACCCAAATGCTTTAATATTGTAATGGCTTTTTGAGCTTCTTCCGCATTATAATTAG
>JAYVIN010000053.1:0-35571 GCA_043770135.1 Flavobacterium sp.
GTTGGTTTCGTCTTCTGGAATGTTATCTTCGTCTTCGTTCATTTAATTATAAGAATCTTATATTTTGTATTAATTTGCCTCAATCGTATCCAATTCGACTTTCAAGTTATTGATGATAAATATCTGACGATCAGGTGTGTTTTTTCCCATATAGAAAGATAACAATTGTTCTACAGAGGTGTTTTTATCCATCATTACTGGATCCAATCGAATGGTTTCTCCAATAAAATTTTTGAATTCATCTGGCGATATTTCTCCCAATCCTTTAAATCGAGTTATTTCAGGTTTTGGCTTTAATTTTTCGATAGCATCTCTACGTTCCTCATCAGAATAGCAATAGATGGTTTCTTTCTTATTTCGAACTCTAAAAAGTGGCGTTTGCAAAATATACAAATGCCCTTCTTTGATTAATTCTGGAAAAAACTGCAAGAAAAATGTAATCAATAATAAACGAATGTGCATTCCGTCCACATCGGCATCGGTAGCAATAACGATATTATTATAGCGCAACTTTTCTAATCCATCTTCAATATCTAGAGCGGATTGCAATAAATTGAATTCTTCATTTTCATACACAATTTTTTTGCTCATTCCATAAGAATTCAAAGGCTTACCACGCAAACTAAATACGGCTTGTGTATTGACATCTCGGGATTTGGTAATCGATCCTGATGCGGAATCTCCCTCGGTAATAAAAAGGGTGCTTTCTAAATTTCTTGGATTTTTAGTATCAGGTAAATGTGCACGACAATCTCTTAATTTTTTATTGTGCAAATTGGCTTTCTTGGCTCTATCGGTAGCTAATTTTCGAATGCCTGATAATTCTTTTCGTTCGCGTTCAGCTTGTAAAATTTTACGCAACAAGGCATCGGCTGTTTGCGGATTTTTATGGAGGTAATTATCTAATTTATTTTTTACAAAATCGTTTACAAATGTTCTAACGGAAGGCATTCCTGCTTCTGAACCCATATCGGTAGAACCCAATTTGGTTTTGGTTTGCGACTCAAAAACAGGTTCCATAACTTTGATGCTAATCGCTGTTACTATCGATTTTCGCACATCGGATGCTTCGAAAGGTTTGTTGTAATATTCACGAATGGTTTTTACAATGGCTTCGCGATAAGCCGCCAAATGCGTTCCTCCTTGGGTTGTATTTTGTCCGTTTACAAACGAATGATATTCTTCGGAATATTGCGTTTTACTATGTGTTAAGGCAATTTCTATATCATCGCCTTTCAAATGAATGATTGGATATTCTAGATCTTCAACATTAATAGTTTCTTCTAGCAAATCTTTTAATCCATTTTCGGAATAATATTTTTCGCCGTTGAATAAAATGGTCAATCCATTATTTAGGTAACAATAGTTTTTGAGCATTTTGATAACATACTCGTAACGGAATTTGTAATTTTTGAAGATGGCTTCGTCTGGAATAAAAGTAACTTTAGTTCCTTTACGTTTTGTTGTTTCAATTATTTCCTCGTCGAGCACTAAATTTCCAGCTGAGAATTCTGCGGCTTTTTGCTTCTCATCACGAACCGATTCTACACGAAAATAGTTTGATAACGCATTGACAGCTTTTGTCCCAACTCCATTTAACCCAACCGATTTTTTAAAAGCTAAAGAATCGTATTTTCCACCGGTATTCATTTTAGAAACCACGTCAATCACTTTCCCTAAAGGAATTCCACGACCATAATCACGAACGGTAACGGTTTTATCTTTGATGGTAACTTCAATATTTTTTCCTGCGCCCATCACAAACTCATCAATACAGTTGTCCATTACTTCTTTGAGGAGAATGTAAATACCATCGTCTGGCGAAGAACCATCACCCAGTTTACCAATGTACATTCCAGGACGCATACGAATGTGTTCTTTCCAATCGAGTGAGCGTATATTATCTTCGTTATATTGAGTTTGATCTGACATTTAAAATTGTATCGAATTTAACCGCTTTGTTATTTGGACTATGGTAGTGTGACGACCTCGAGATTGCTAATTTAAGCAAAGTCGATAGACTTTAAAAGAGGTCAACTCCAAAGTTATTAAGATGATATTGACAGTGGACTTAGATTGTTGTTCCGTAGTATAAAAATGAAATCTGAAATTCGCTAATTAAAAAACGCTCACTTTTTTATAAAAATATTTTAAAAATTAATTAAGATTGATTCTTCTTAAAATACTTTCTCAATTTCAAATTTAATTCTTTTGGATTAAAAGGCTTTATGATGTATTCATCTATACCAATAAGTATCGCTTTTTCGAGATAGCCATAAGAAGCAGAAGCGGTTAGAGCAATTATCGGAATTGCTGTATCCTTGCCTCTGATGATAGAAGTAGCTTCGTATCCGTCCATAATTGGCATAGCCAAATCCATCAAAATGACATCGTATTTATCGACCTTGAATTTTTGGGTAGCCAACAATCCATTGAGAGCAATATCTACTTTTACATTCCAATGTGATAATATTTTCTCAGCTACTTTTACGTTAATCAAATTGTCTTCAACGAGTAAAACATGCATTCCTTCTAAATTTTCCTCTTTGTAATCGTGGTATAATATATCATTATTCAAATCGGAACTATTGGTAAAATAAGGAACTTCGAGCACAAAACTGAAAGTAGAACCCACTCCTATTTCACTTTGTAAATCAATTTCTGAATTTAATAATTGTAATAATTTTTTTGAAATGATAAGTCCTAATCCTGTGCCGCCGAATTTTCTGGTAGTACTCTTTTCAGCTTGTTCAAATTGCTGAAAAATTTGTTCAAATTTTTCTCTTTCAATTCCGATTCCATTATCAATTACCTGAACAACAAACTTAGAAATATCATTAGTTTTTTCTATTTGATGCACTTTTACTTGTACCAAACCATTTTTGGTAAACTTGATAGCGTTTGAAACTAAATTGGTTATAATTTGTCCAAGTCTAAGTGGATCACTGATAATATTTGGAGTAAAATCTTTATCAATATTAATTTCAATTTTATTTGAATTCTCTTGCGCTTTAACTTCTAATGATTTTCCGATTTGTGTTACCAATTCATGAAAGTCGAATGGAATATGTTCGATGTCAATTTTCCCCGCTTCAATTTTATTAAAATCAAGAATATCATTGATAAGAAGGTAAAGATTTTGAGCTGAGTGTTTTAATACATCTATATTCTCTTCAAAACTGGCAAAAGAATTTTCTTTTTCCATGATGTAAATCAAACCAATAATAGCATTTAATGGCGTTCTAATTTCATGGCTCATAACGGAAAGAAAATCTGATTTGGCGTTGTTTGCTTTTTCAGCATTCTCTTTAGCCAAAAATAATTGATCCTCAAATTCTTTTTTTGAATCAATCTCTTTATTCAAAATAGTTATTAAATCAATCAAGCTATCATCCCTTTCGAGTTTTATTTCACTATCACTTAGCTGTTTGATGGCAAAAATTAATTCATCGTGTATTTTTCTCTTCTGTTCTAACTCCTCTTTAATTTTCGAATTAATTTGAAAATATTCTTTGTCATTTAATCGAGAAGACAGCTCCGATAGCTCGGCATCACGATCAAAACTCAAATAGGATAAATTAACGGCTTTGATAAACTGCTGCAAATCTGGATTATTTTGCAACAAATCTTTAGGCAAAAATTTCGCTATTTGTCGTTTTAGTTGTCTATGAATGTTTTCGCTTTTCATCTAATTATGATTCAGAAATGGTCGTTAGTGTCATCGTTTGATTGTGCAATTCACAGGCTACTTTATTTAGAGTTGGCGAAATTTCGCCGTAGGAATAAAATCCGAAAACTAACATTTTATCTCCAAAAACCTCTTTTACTGCGTCTATTTCTTCCTCAATTCTATTGCCCAAAACTATTCTTCTACCAACACAACTCACCAAAAAAGCCAATTCTGGTTGATGAATTTGATTTGTATGAATTGCTTCCGCAGCTTGATAGGAAGCGTCAATTAATTTATCAATGTTTCCTTTCATAAATCGAATTGTAGATCCGGTTGGAATATTTCCAGCAAAAGTCATTGACTTTTTTTCTTCATCGATAGATAAAATGGTTCTTACAATCGGTTCAGAATCTTGATTTTCTTTCATTGATAAAGGAAAATACAAAGAAGAACCGGGCAATTCATCGGCATATTTCCCAAGATATTCTTTATAGATTTCTAGGGCCGATCGATCTCCTATTTTATACAAAACATTTTTATCTGAATGGGTTACTTCCCGCTCAGGACCAAAATCACTCCAACCGCCTTCTGAACCAAACCCAAAATGAATATGGTCTCCATAAAATCCGACAGCTACAATTTTACCGGAAGAAGCATCTGTATTTAACCCCACTATTGTTTTTTCGAAGTTGTATTCATCACCCGCTAAACCGCCAAAAATAGGTATGATTCCTTTAGTTTGCTTAATCAATTCGTTAATTAATTCTGTTCCATTGATAAAACTTCCTTCTGAAATAATGAGAATCGATTTTAAATCCTCTGATAAAAGTTCCTGCTTTATTTTGTCCCCCAATACATTTATATCCGAATTGGAAAGGATGTCAATTTCAGTAACTTTAATTGTCGATTTTTCAAATTGAATGGCAGTTGCCACAACATTTTGCTGCACTAAATTAGTGTTTGAAATTTGCCCAGCTGTAGAACAAATAACAATTTGAGCATGTGGATATAAAGCCTTTAATTTTACATAAGGGTTTATACTTTCAAGAAAAGTTCGTTCTCCAAAGGCCAAAACAAGATTGGATTTTTGAGCAATAAATTGATTATTTGAAAAAAGAACGGTTTCTAGATAATCTTTATTAAGAATTATTTGCTGTAATTTCATTTGTAATCAATTTAGGAATTATAAAATAACAAAATTGTTTTATCAATAACAAAAAAAACCCACAAAGTTTTTTTGTGGGTCTATTAGAATTGTTTTTATAACATTTTGTTTAATTAAACATTAAATCGAAAATGCATCACATCGCCATCTTTCACTATATATTCTTTACCTTCTACCTTAAATTTACCCGCTTCTTTGCATTTGGCTTCAGAACCATATTGAACAAAATCATCGTAACCAATTACTTCGGCGCGAATGAATCCTTTTTCGAAATCAGTATGAATTACTCCTGCAGCTTGTGGCGCGGTTGCACCAATATTGATTGTCCATGCCCGAACTTCTTTCACACCTGCCGTAAAATAAGTTTGTTGTTTTAATAATTTATACGCAGCACGAATCAAAACCGATGCTCCTGGCTCACTCAAACCCATGTCTTCTAAAAAAACTTGGCGTTCTTCGTAACTTTCTAATTCGGTAATATCGGCTTCTGCTCCTACCGAAAGTATAATCACTTCGGCGTCTTCATCCTTAACTAATTCGCGAACTTCGTCTACATATTTATTGCCATTAACTGCTGAATTTTCGTCTACATTACATACATACAAAACAGGTTTTGAAGTAATCAACTGAAAACTTTCCATCAATTCTTCCTCTTCATATCCTTTTGGAACAACCGTTCTTGCTGATTTGGCTTGAAGCAATGTTTCTCTAATTCTGTTAAGTAAACCTTCTTCAAGTTGCGCTTCTTTATTACCAGTTTTGGCAGCTCTTTTTACTTTTTCTAAACGTTTTTCAACCGTTTCTAAATCTTTCAATTGCAACTCGATATCAATCGTTTCTTTATCGCGAATAGGATTTACATTGCCATCAACGTGAACAATATTATCATTGTCAAAACAACGCAATACATGAATAATAGCATTACATTCTCTAATATTTCCAAGAAATTGATTGCCTAAGCCCTCGCCTTTACTAGCTCCTTTGACTAATCCTGCAATATCAACAATATCGACAGTTGCCATTTGAACGCGTTCTGGTTTTACTAATTCTTCTAGTTTTTCGATTCTAGGGTCAGGTACATTTACAACACCTATGTTAGGTTCGATAGTACAAAAAGGAAAATTGGCACTTTGCGCTTTGGCATTGGATAAACAATTAAATAATGTTGATTTTCCAACATTGGGTAATCCTACTATTCCTGCTTTCATTATCGTTTGTATTTTTAAAGAGTGCAAATATAGCTTTTAAATCTTTTAATTAAAATTGTAAAAAGTGATTTAAACACAACAAATAATTTAAACTAGCAATCTTCAAAAGAAAAAGTTAAAAGCACAAACTACTATTGATAACGAAGAAATAATTTCTAAATTAATTTAAAAATAACCAATTAAATCAACAAAAAATATCCGAATACCAATTTTGTATTAGCAATTTTATATTTTGATAAAAATTGTAAAAAAAAATCTTTGCTGTTTATTGAATGTATTAAATTTATGTTAAATTGCGGTAAATTATAAATTACTCAATCATTAAACCACCAAATTCATGAAAAAAACTACATTATTACTTTTGATGTTAAACGCAACATTTGCTTTGGCTCAACAAGAAGTACCTAATTCAGATAAGGGAAAAGAAACTGAAATCAAAGGGCAAGACTTAAAAGATGTTGTAATCGTTGGTTCTAGGAACGCCAAGAGGACAGTCGTAAATTCAGCAGTTCCTATTGATATTATCGATGTTAAAACCGTTACCACGCAAAGCGGAAAATTAGAAATTAATGAATTGCTACAATATGTTGCTCCATCTTTTAACGCCAATAAACAATCAGGTTCTGATGGTGCTGACCACGTTGATCCAGCATCATTACGTGGATTAGGTCCAGATCAAACACTAGTTTTGATTAACGGAAAAAGAAGACATCAATCTTCCTTAATTAACCTTTTTGGAACTCGTGGTCGTGGCAATTCAGGGACGGATTTGAATGCTATTCCGGCTTCCTCAATAAAAAGAATCGAAATTTTGAGAGACGGTGCGGCTGCCCAATACGGATCGGATGCCATTGCGGGAGTTATTAATATTGTGTTGAATGACAATGTCAATGAACTTACGGGTGCTATTACTTTTGGAGCTTATAATACGGATGCGCAAGGTGATTTTCCAGAAGGAACTGCCAATACAAAATGGAATTACTTAGACAAAAACGGAAACGGAAACACGACTAAAAAGAGTCCAACTTTTGATGGACTTTCAACTAAAATAACCGCAAATTATGGTGTTAAATTAGGACAAAAAGGAGGTTTTATTAACCTTACTTCTGAGTTTTTAAATAAAGAAAAAACATTACGTCCCGGATTTGATTTTAGAAAAGGATTTGGCGAAGCCGAAATCACCAGTTCAAATGTAATGGCGAACCTATCGATTCCAATTTCTGATAAAATCGATTTTTATGCTTTTGGTGGAAGAAATGATAGAGATACTGATGCCTATGCCTTTACAAGAAATGACGGAGCTAGAGTGGTAGAGTCTATTTATCCCGGAGGATACACGCCTAGAATTACTTCTGAAATTACTGATAATTCTGTTGTAGCAGGTTTTAAAACTAAAACAACTAGTGGATGGAAGATTGATTTGAGTAATGCTTTTGGTAAAAATATTTTTGATTATACCATAAAAGGAACCCTCAATGCATCTCTAGAAAGTGCTTCGCCAACACAATTTGCTGCTGGTGGACATAGTTTAAGCCAAAACACTACGAATTTAGACTTTTCTAAAAATTTCGATAGCGTGTTAGAAGGTATGAACTTAGCCTTTGGAGGAGAATATCGTACTGAAAATTTTGATATTTTTGCTGGAGAAGAAGGATCGTTTGCTCTTTATGATATCAACGGAGATCTTGTTACATCTGATACACAAATTATTGCAACAGTACCTAATCCAGATTACCCTACAAAACCAAATTCTCCACCAACATCTCAAAGACCTCGAGGTTCCCAAGGATTCCCTGGATATGGCACAAAAAACGTAGTGGATAAATCACGCTCTAACTTTTCGGCTTATGTAGATACTGAATTTGATATCACAAAAGAGTTATTGCTTAGCGGGGCAGTTCGTTTTGAAAATTATACTGATTTTGGCAGTACCGTAAACGGAAAAATCGCTTCTAGATTTAAAGTTTCGGATAAAGTAAATTTAAGAGGTTCTATTAGTACTGGTTTTAGAGCACCGTCATTAGCTCAAGTTTATTACAATACTAATTTTACCAATTTTAGCAATTCAGGTGCTGATGAGGTGTTACTTGCTGCTAATGAAAGTATTGAAGCAGAAGCATATAACATAGAAAAATTAAAACAAGAAACTGCAATCAATGCCTCTTTGGGTTTCACAGTAAAAGAAGGAGACTTTACTGCTACAATTGATGGATATTTGATAAATGTTAAGGATAGAATCGTTTTGACGGGTTATTTTGATGCCCTACCTGCTTTAGACCTTGATGTAGATTATGTACAATTTTTTGTCAATGGAGTAGCTACAAAAACTGTGGGTTTAGATGTAGTTTTGGCTTGGAAAAAAACGATTGATAATTCGAATTTTGGAGCAACGCTAGTTGGTAATTTCAATAACATGAAAGTTAGTGAAGTTAACAATGGTACATTAGGCCTAGATAAAGAAAGCTTTTTTGGGGAAAGAGAAAAAGCATTTTTATTAGCCTCTGCACCAGCAAATAAATTTGGTTTAAATTTAAATTATAGTAATAAATGGTTTAATACTGGTTTAGCATTTACTCGATTTAGCGAAGTAAGTTTAGTAGATTATGGAGGAGCAAATGACATATACACTTCAAAAATTGTAACCGATTTGACTTTTGGATTCAAACTAAACGATTCAATGAAACTGAGTTTAGGAGCTAATAACTTATTCAACATCTATCCAGACCAGCAAGATGTTGACGTTGAAGCAGGAGGATATTGGGATGCCGTTCAAATGGGTTTCAGTGGAGCCTATTATTATGCGAGACTAGGTTTTAATTTCTAGATTAGTTTTTCTTAGAAACAAAAAAATCCTGTTCGCCGTGGCGAACAGGATTTTTTTGCTTATTGAAATAATATTTTTTTATTCGTTGTGCAAGAAAGCTTGTCTGTTTAGCAAGGTTTCTTCGGTTTCTACATGATTATCATCTGGAATACAACAGTCAACGGGGCAAACCGCAGCACATTGTGGCTCATCGTGAAATCCTTTACACTCTGTACATTTTCCGGGTACGATGTAATACACCTCATCCGAAATTGGTGTTTGAGCTTCATCAGCATCTACTTCTTCTCCTGAAGGTAAAATTACTTTTCCTCGTATTTTTGTTCCGTCTTTGTATCTCCAATCATCGGCGCCTTCGTATATTGCAGTATTTGGACACTCTGGTTCACAAGCCCCACAGTTGATACATTCGTCTGTTATTATTATTGCCATTTTATTTAAGTTTAGAAGTTTAAAAGTTGCTGAATTTGTAAAATCAATTAACTTTCAACTTTTGGCTATTGCCTAATTACTAATTCCTTATTTTTGTGCAAAATTACAATCAAAACTATTCATATACAAATTACTTATGTCACAAAACGATAAAAAAAAATGTTTTATTGAATTAGGAAAGTTTTTGAGTCAATTTTCTGAAAAAGAAATCATCAAAAACCCCGCCGTTTTAAACAATAATCAGTTTTTTGATGAGTTTGTTAACTTAATCCAGCTTTCACAATCCCACAACGGCTGGTATACTCCTGAAAATGTTTGTTTTTCGATACAATCATGGGCAAAAGCACTCACTGAAGATAATCTGAATCAATGGCTTAGTGATTACACACTAGAAGTTAATAAACCAAAAAAAGTAGGACTTATTCTTGCTGGAAACATTCCGTTAGTAGGCTTTCACGATTTTCTTTCGGTACTCATTACAGGCAATTCGGTTCTGATAAAAACCTCCTCAAACGATCACTATTTATTGCCGTTTTTGGCTAAATACATCATTGCAATCGACTCTGAACTGGCAAACAAAATTATTTTCGTTGAAGGGAAATTAGAAAATTTTGATGCAGTTATTGCAACAGGAAGCGATAATACAGCGCGTTACTTTGAATATTATTTCAAAAATAAACCTAGTATTATTAGAAAAAATAGAAATTCGGTTGCTATCCTGAATGGCGATGAAACTTCAGCACAATTAACTGATTTAGGCGAAGATATATTTCGATATTTTGGTTTGGGTTGTCGCAATGTTTCTAAACTTTTTGTACCCAAAGGCTATTCTTTCACCGCATTTTTCGAAGCCATTTTTGAATACCAAGATGTGATTCATTATGAAAAATATGCCAATAATTACGATTACAATAAAGCGGTTTTCTTGATGAGTAATTTCAAGTTATTAGATAATGGATTTTTGACACTCAAAGAAGATTCGAGTTACTCCTCTCCTATTTCGAGTGTTTTTTATGAATTTTACGAAAATCTAGAAGATTTACAAATAAAACTAAATACCGATGCCGAAAGAATTCAATGTATCGTTAGCAATAATCTCGTTGCAAACAGTATTGCTTTTGGACAAACTCAAAACCCAAATTTATGGGATTATGCAGATAATATTAACACAATCGATTTTTTGTTAATAACATAACAAAAAAATATTGAATTATTTCGAATTATATAATGCTAATTCAAGTCCTATTACCGAAATTTGCACTTTTAAAATTTGGACATCAAAACAACTATGAAAAAACACAACTACAGCGCAGGACCGTCTATTTTACCTCAAGAGGTTTTTGAAAAATCGGCACAGGCTATTTTGAATTTTAATAATTCTGGATTGTCTATTTTAGAAATTTCACACCGAAGCAAAGATTTTGTTGCCGTTATGGACGAAGCTAGAGCACTCGCATTAGAACTTTTAGGATTGGAAGGCAAAGGATACCAAGCACTTTTCCTTTCTGGAGGAGCAAGTTTAGAATTCATTATGGCTCCTTATAACTTGATGAAAGAAGGTGGTAAAGCCGCTTATTTGGATTCTGGAACATGGGCAAGTGCAGCTATAAAAGAAGCAAAACTTTTTGGGGAAACCGTAATTGTTGGTTCGTCAAAAGACGATAACTATAATCATGTGCCAAAAGGATATTCCATTCCTGCTGATGCGGATTATTTTCACTGTACGAGTAACAACACTATTTTTGGAACACAAATGAAGGAATTTCCAAGTTTGGCTATTCCAGTGGTTTGCGATATGAGTTCTGATATATTTTCTAGAGTATTGGATTTTACCAAATTTGATATTATTTATGCTGGTGCTCAAAAAAACATGGGACCTGCAGGAACAACTTTAGTAGTTATCAAAGAAGAAATTTTAGGTAAAAATGGTCGTGCTATCCCAAGTATGCTTGATTATGCCAAACATATCAAAGCAGAAAGTATGTACAATACACCAGCTGTTTTTCCTGTTTATGCTTCGTTATTAACCCTAAAATGGGTAAAAGAAAAAGGCGGTGTTGCAGCAATAGAAAAATTAAACAACGCAAAAGCAGCCTTGCTTTATGCAGAAATTGATAGAAACCCGTTATTCAAAGGAGCTTCTGTAGTTGAGGATCGTTCTACTATGAATGCTACTTTTTTATTAAATAACGAAGAACACGCTCCAATTTTTGATGGGATGTGGAAAGAAGCTGGAATTTCTGGTTTACCCGGACACCGTTCAGTTGGTGGTTACAGAGCTTCGATGTACAACGCCATGGATATCGAAAGTGTACAAGTATTGGTAGATGTGATGAAAGCTTTAGAAAAAAGTGTTCAGTAATCAGTTAAGAAGCCGGGAGTCAGAAGTCAGAAGTATATAAAAATAAAATAATTTAAGATATTGGTTAGAAAATTTGAAAGTTAGATTCCTAAAAGCTCCCAACTTCAATCTTCTAACTTCAAACCAAAAATAAAATAAATGAAAGTATTAGCAAATGACGGAATTTCAAAAAGTGGAATTCTAGCTTTAGAAAAAGGTGGTTTTGAAGTAATAACTACAAAAGTTGCCCAGGAGCAAGTAGCCAATTTTGTAAACGAAAACAACGTAAGCGTAGTATTGGTAAGAAGTGCAACCAAAGTTCGTAAGGATATTATCGATGCTTGTCCAGGATTAAAAATTATTGGTCGTGGTGGCGTTGGAATGGATAATATCGACGTAGAATATGCCAAAAGCAAAGGGATTCATGTAATAAATACACCTGCTTCATCCTCTGAATCGGTAGCTGAATTAGTGTTTGGGCACTTATTTTCGGGTGTTCGTTTCTTGCATAGTTCCAATAGAAATATGCCACTTGAAGGCGATTCGAATTTTGATGGTTTGAAAAAAGCCTACGCTGAAGGAATCGAACTTAGAGGCAAAACCTTAGGCATTGTAGGTATCGGACGTATTGGTCAAGCTACTGCAAAAATGGCTTTAGGTTTAGGTATGAAAGTTATTGCTGCTGACAGCTTTATACCTTCAGTTGATGTTAAAGTAGAATTTTTTGATGGACAATCCATAACTACAACTATTGTTACACAATCATTAGAATCTTTATTTCAAGAAGCTGATTTTATCACACTTCACGTTCCTGCACAAGACGGTTATATTGTTAACGAAGCTACACTTGCTACAATGAAAGATGGTGTTGGTATTGTAAACTGTGCACGTGGTGGAGTTATTGACGAAATTGCTTTGATAAAAGCGCTTGATTCTGGAAAAGTTTCTTTTGCAGGTTTAGACGTTTTTGAAAGCGAACCAAAACCAGAAATAACTATATTAATGCATCCTAAAATCTCATTGACTCCACATATTGGTGCTGCAACCGGTGAAGCACAAGATAGAATTGGAACCGAATTGGCAAGCCAAATTATTAGTATTTTAGGATAATATTTTAAAAAAAATAGAATAAAGGCTGTCTCAAAAAGACAGCTTTTGTTTTTAAGGGTAATGTGGTCAAAAATAGTTTATAATTTTAATCATTTTTTTAATTACTATTATAACACCAAAAAATATAACAAAAAACCCGAAAACTAAACACTTTATATTTTTAGATCTTTTTTATTACATAGGTTACAATTCCCCAAACAATCAATTGATTTTCTTCGGTTACCTTTATGGGTTGATAATTGCAATTTTCTGGCATAAGATACAAGCAATCTTGTTCTATTTTAATTCGCTTCACTGTGAATTCTCCATCAATAAAACAAATAGCAATTGTATTGTTTTTTGGTTCAAGACTCCGATCCACGACCAAAACATCTTTGTCGTTGATACCTGCATCAATCATCGAATTACCTTTAACTTTGATATAAAAAGTAGCCAAAGGATTTTTGCATAATGCAATATTTAAATCAATACTATTTTCCATAAAGTCTATAGCTGGGGAAGGAAATCCAGCCGAAACCCCTTCTTTAATTAAAGGTATTCGAATGTCGCTATCCAGAATGGGACGAAAAAAGCTAAGCTTGGGTTCTTTGTTTATTGGCATCGTATTTCAAGAATATCGTTGAAGTTAGTGGTGTATCTAGGAGAAAGATGTTTTTGGTTCATGTTCCAAGTTAGAGTTAAATCTTGGGTTGCTAATTTGAGTTTTTTATCTCCGTTTTTGTTATTTATTTTATCTATAACTTGCATCAATGCTTGATGTTTTGGATTTTCTTCGTCAAACAACTGCAATTGTTTTTTGTTTTCGTCAATAAACTCTGTGACAATTACGCCTGCTTTCTTGAATTTTAGTGTTTCATTGCCTTGAAATATTTTTTTTAATATATCAATTGCTGTATTCGAGATGGTCAGAGCTGAATTGGTAGCAAAAGGCAAGGTAACGGCACTATTAAAATAATACTTTGACGTTTTAATGCTGTGTTTATCAACAACCAACATAACAATTATAGTATGACAACATGATTTTTGCTTTCGCAATTTCTCGGAACAAACCGATGCAAAAGTAGATACTCGTTCACGCAACAAATCAAAATCAGAAATCTGCTTGGGAAAACTCCGAGTAACTGCAATACTCTTTTTGCGGTTGGGAATGGGTTCCAAATCTAAAACTGATTTTCCTTCCAATTCATACTTTAATCGCATGCCTACAACCCCCATTTCCTTTTTGATCCAAACTTCGTGGTACGGTTGAACAAAGTCAAAAGCTGTATTGATATTTTGCAATTTTGCTTTTTTAGCAAATCGATAGCCAATTCCCCAAACGTCTTCTATCTTTGTCCATTTCAAGGCTTTGATACGTTTTTCTTCATTATCAATAACATAAATACCTTGAGTTCGATCTTGAAATTTTTTGGCAATTTTATTAGCTACTTTGCATAATGCCTTGGTTTCGGCAAAGCCAACACAAACTGGAATTCCTACCCATTTTTGGACACGAGTCTTCATCTGTAATCCATAATTGTGATAGTCCAAAATGGACAAACCATCAAAATTCAAGAAAGATTCGTCGATACTGTAAATTTCTAGGTTAGGCGTAAACTGACCTAAAATAGCCATCACTCGGTTGCTCAAATCACCATAAAGAGCATAATTTGAAGAAAAAACAGCCACATCATGCTCTTTAATCAACTGCTTAATTTGAAAGGCTGGAACTCCCATAGGTATCCCCAAAACCTTAGATTCGTTACTTCGTGCAATAACACATCCGTCGTTATTGGATAGAATTACAACTGGCCTTCCGTTGAGTTTCGGCTGAAAAACACGTTCACATGAAGCATAAAAATTGTTACAATCGACTAAAGCATACATCCTACAAAATTACAGCATAGCACCTTATAGATGCTTGTATCGGAATTGTTTTTTAGAGATTGTTGATAAAAATATTAGTCTTGTTTGAGTTTTTTAAATTTTCAAAAAACTAATTTTGGCAAACCATCATTTAAATTCTTTTAGACCAACACAAATCAATAGTAACACTACGAAATTAATAAACAAAGATGAAACAAATAGAATTTGAAAAGCCGTATCAGCTCAATTTAAACATTAATGTACAACTAAGAAAAACCACTATAAACCTATTTATTCATAGTGGTTTTGGTTTATAATTACTGAATCTGAATAGGGAAAATTACTTGTACATCTGTTGACCCACCTGCATTCAATATACCACCACTCGAAACACCCGAAGCACTTTTATTAGGTTCATGACGCAAAGTTACAACCAAGCTACCAGTTGTTGCATTTGAACCAGTAGTTAAGGTAAACTCTAATCCTAATGGTTTACCGTCGGCATCTTCGTCATCATAAGCAAAAGTTCCAAAAGCAGTAGGAGCTTGATAAAACACCTGATGTTCCTCGGCTTCTGCTAAAACCTCATCGGATATTTTTACTGATGGATTAACCGATTCGTTCAAAAAAGTAACAGTTCCTGTATAGACTGTGTTTTTTGTAAACGGCCCTCCAATAACTTCAATTTCTTGGTCAGAAGGACCGTCTCCATCTAAATCAGTTGATTTTAACACAATGGTTTGCGAATTGGAGTTAAGAGTAACTTCTACCGTAGTAATTAATTCGTCTTCGTTGACAACTTCTGGAGTATCTTCCTCGCAAGAGGTAAAAAAGAATATTGAAAATAAGAACATACCTAAAAAAATTGATTTTTTTTGATTAATTGAATTCATGATTTTTAATTTTTGATTTTTGATTTTTAATAATTTATTTTTAATTGGATTTGTAAATTTCTTCCCATTTCATTGGCAAAAAAGCGTTGCTTGTTAAGATAATCTCGGTATTCTGTGTTAAAAATATTTTGAACTGAAAAAACTAAAGTGGTCAAACTATTTTTAAAGGTTTTGAATTTCATTTCGGAATAAAAATGCAATAATTGGTAAGCAGAAGGTGGCGTACTAATGTCAACCAATCTCGATTCTAAATTGCCGTTAACGACAATATTTGTTTCGAAATTATTGTCCGGAAAACGAGTTTGCCTAAACATAATATCCGCTTTGAGAGATAACAACAAATCGTGCCACTTCGGGTTGGTGTACTGAATTTTACTATTCAAATTCAACGGTGGCATATCAATTAATGGCTCATTTTTAGAAACATCCTCGCCATTTACATAGCTCATGGCTAAATTTTGAGTCCATTGTTTACTCCAATTCCAGTGGGTTTCAACATCTATTCCTGCCAATAACGCATTGGTTTGTTGGTATTCCCAAACTAGAAAAGTACCTCGATTGGTATTTTCTACATCGATAGGCTTTAAAAACATATAATTAGAAATACGATTCAAATAGGGATTTATTTCAAAATAGAATACTGACCCTTTTTTCTGAATTGCTGTCGAAATTTTTAGAGATTGCTCTCGATTTAAACCTAAATCGCCCAGCTCAATCATACCCGTTGAATGATGTAAACCGTCACTAAAAAACTCGGATGGATTGGGATTTCGAGAAGCCAAACTTATATTGGCAAACCATTTTAAATGGGTTTCAAACTCTTTGAGAAAACCCAGACTTGCAGATAGATTCTGAAATCTAAATTTAGGTTTAACGAGCCACTCAATTCCAGATTCACCAACCACAAAGTCACCAAACTGAGCCTCAAAATCCCTCTCTTCCCAACTTGATTTGAAATAATATTTAGCAGCATTTATAGAAGTGAAATCAAATCGCAGTCCCGAATCCATCGAAAAAAAATCCGAAAAACGATGCGTAACAATTCCGTAAACTCCTGATTCTAGCTTAGAATAATTAGGAATCAATGGACGAATATCCGTCAAAGGACTAGCCAAGTTATTTTGATACGAAGCCGAAAATCCTGTTTTAAAATCCCAATCGTGTTGCGCTTTTTTGAAATCCAAATTCAAAGAATGTGTCGCCAATTCTAAATCCAAAGCGGGTGTATTTTCATACTGTTTACGTCTGGTATCAAATTCTAATCTTTTGTTAAACTGAAAAGCATATTGAAGCGATAAAATAGCGGATTCATTGAAATAATAATTGGAACTTAGTTTTGCAATATGATGCTGCACTTCTTGCCTCGGATTCCGAATAGAATACGTAAAATCTTTCACTACATTAGGAATTTTAGACTTGATAGCTCTTTCCAAATCAGTTGCGTTTCCAATATGCGAAGCACTCAAAATCCCGATGGTTGCATTATAAAAACTATAAAAGCTGGTTATATCAAACTTTTTTCCTGAATACTTCAAGTCTCCCGTAAAATTAGCTTCACGATTTCCAGAATTTGACAATACATAATTTGGTGATTCTCTATCACCTATATACTTAAAAGTTCCGAGAACATTCCAACTGAAGCCTTGAAGATTGCCTTGATGCAAACTAGAACTCACAGAACCTCCCCTACCGTTGGAATCAAAGTTTAGAATACTCTTACCAAAAAGAGTATCTTTTTTTAAAACTATAGGTTCAATAAGGACTAATCCGCCAACAGCATCGCCACCATATTGCAATCCCGAGGCGCCTTTGATAACCGTAATTTTTCCAGCAGAATTAATATCAAAATTGGGGGCATGTTCGGTTCCCCATTCTTGATCTTCGAGTCTAACATTATTATTCAAAATCGGAACTCTACTACCATACAAACCATTGATTACAGGCTTTACCACCGTACTTCCTGTTCTTAAACTTGAAACACCAGCCACCTCTCTCAAAACATCGCCCAAAGATTGATTACTATATTTTTCGATAGTTTCCCGCTTTATTTTTTGTTCTAAAACCGATTTGGTAACATTTGATTCTGTTTGTTTTATAACAACTTCGTTGAGCATTGCCGTTTTACGTTTCAAGATAAAATCAAGATTCAAATCACTCGCGATAGTAACAATAGTGTCTATTGGATGAAAACCAATATGAGAAACATGAACTTTTGTTATCCCTTTTGGTAAATTCTTGACACTATAATTCCCATTCCAATCACTTGAAACTGTTTTTGTACCAATATGAATGTGAACCTCAGCCAGAGGATTTTCTTCTTGAGTAGTTGTTTTTCCGCTTATGGTATGTTGTGAAAATCCAGTAACACAAAACACAAAAAAGTGAAAACCAACCAAAATAAATTTGTACATTATTTTGAGTTTAAAAATAGCAACACCTCACTTTCAAGTATTGAAAATGATTATTTATTGGATAGTAGTATTTTAAACTGTGGGAGGTGCTCGAAGTGCAAAAAGACTTCCTTTGAAAAAAAGGAAAACTTGTTTGGTGTAAACAAAATGGTGATTTGAGAATAATTCACATTTTTTTATCTGTAACAAATATGTATCAGACAATTTGAATGGACTAAAAGAAAAGTGACAAACAAAACAATTGTCAAAACCGTGATGAGCATGTGTTAAATCGGGTTGATTTTCATCATGTTCATGAATACATATTTCTTCGGACATTTGTTCAAACAAATGGGCATAAGAATGAAAGGACTGAAAAAGTATCGAAAATAATACTAATCCAGAAAAAAGAAAATTAAATATGTTTCCCTTATTTTTCATCAAATACAAATGTACTATAAACAAACAAGAATTCTAACTATTTTCTAATCTATAGCCTTTTTTCCATTATATAATCTTCCATAAAATAACCATTTCCAATAAAAAGATTTTCTTCGGCAACGATTTCAAAATCCATTTTTTGATAAAATTTAAAAGCCGTATTGAATCTATTTACGTTCAATGAAATTTTGTCTGATTTATTTTCTTTGGCTAAAGCTACAATTCTATCCAATAGCAATTTCCCCAATCCTTTACCCTGATTTTCCGGGAGAAGGTATAATTTATGAAGTCTAGTGGTATTTGTATCCAAATAATGATGCTCATAAGAAGCAAATCCTATCGAATTTTCAAATTCATTAATAAGCAGAAAACGATGGTTTTTGTGAGTGAAATTAGTATCCAAAGCGTTTGTAGAGTACATCAAATCAAGCATATACACTATTTGTTCTTGAGATAAGATTTTACCATAGGTTGACGACCAAGTTTTATAAGCTATTTGCTGGATCGTTTTGAAATCTTTCGGTATGGCTTCAGTAATTGTAATCATTTAAAACGCTACAGAATTTAATCCAGTTTACCATCAAAATGTTCCATCCACTTTCCTTGTACTTTCATCACTTGTTCAATCACATCGCGAGCAGCTCCATGTCCTCCTTTTATGTGTGAGATATAATTAGAAATATTTTTTATTTCTGGGCTAGCATCCTGAGGGCAACTAGGCAATCCTACCAATTGCATCACATGATAATCCGGAATATCATCGCCCATGTACAAAACTTGCTCCTGTTTTATGCCGTAAAGTTCGATGTACTCTTTGTAGGTTTCGACCTTGTTTGGTGTGCCTAGATGAATGTCGGTGATGCCTAAATTCCGCAAACGCACTCGAACACCTTCGTTGCTTCCTCCTGAAATAATGCACACATTATACCCACTTTCGACAGCGGCTTTCATGGCGTATCCATCCCGAATATTCATGGTTCGTAGAATTTCGCCTTCGTTGGTTACAAAAACAGAACCATCAGTAAGTACGCCGTCTACATCAAAAATAAATGTAGTAATATCGTTCATTATTTCTTTATAACTTCGTGCCATTTTGCAAAATAGATTGGGTTAGTATTTTATATATTTTTACTTGATTTTCATTGGTCAAAAAACTCAAATGACGTTCAATAGTTTTAATATCGTTTCTTATAGCTGGACCGGTTTGCGCCTCACTTGGCGAAAGGGTCATAACCTTATTGGCTGTTTCTAAAATTAAGGGTTTTAAAACTTCGAAAGGAATATTATTTTCAGCACAAATAGCGTTGGAAATCTGGTATAAATGATTCACAAAATTATTTGCAAAAACCGCCGATACATGCAAGGATTGTCGTTGTGTTTCATTGATTTTGAAAACCTGATTCGAAAGTGCTTTAGCTACTTTTTCTAAAATTTCGAAATCAGCATCAAACTCCGTTTCTAAACAAATTGGAATTGCGCTAAAGTCTACAGTTCTATTTTTCGAAAAAGTTTGCAAAGGATAAAAAACACCTCTTCTGTTTTTTTGATCTAAAAAATCCATAGAAACACTTCCTGCGGTATGCACCACAAGTCGATTCTCAAAAGACAATTGAGAGGAAACCTCAGCAATACTATCGTCTGAAACGGCTAGAATATACAAATCGGCAACTACTAAATCAGTAAAGTTATTCGTGATTTTATTAGAATCAAATAATGTAGAAACAGCTTCTTTTTGTCTAGAAAACACCTGAACCAAATCGATGTCTTTGCTCCCAACAAAAGATGAAATCAAATGTTGCGCTACATTTCCAGAGCCAATAAGTACCAGTTTAATCATTTTTCAAAATTAGCAAAAAAATAAATAAAATAAAGGCTACTGTTTTAATTGAATTTTTTAAACAAAGCCAATAACTGGTTATCTATGATTTTTTAAAACAGAATATTAAGGAAACTTTAGTCTTAACATTTTGTATATTTGTTCCTTTAAAATAAATTTATGAGTATAAAAAATAAATACATTGCTGAATTTGAGAAGTCTTTAAATAGTTTTGTTGAAGAATTAAAAAATTATGTTTCAACAGAAACAGGAGAATGGACTATTAAAGGTTTTATAGATGTATATAAGAATATTTATACTATTTCCTCAGACACAAAAATTGTTTCTAAAATATTAGAAATTCATATTTTTCCGGAAATTTTAAGATTTGCAGAAAAAACAGGTTATAGAATAATTTTAGCGGAACACCAAAATTGGTATCCTGATTTGACATTAGTAAATATTAAAAATCAAGACATTAAATTTGCATTAGACTTAAAAACAACTTTTCGCAGAAATGATAAATCCGCAGGATTTACTTTGGGCAGTCACGGTGGTTATTTTAAAGAAAGAGATAAAGACAAAAATATTCAATTTCCATACAACCAATATACAGGACATTATTGTTTAGGCATAATTTATACAAGAGCAGATTTTGAAGACAATTTAGCTGAAACAGAAGTTTTTCAAGTAAATGATATTCAAGAAAAATACGGCGATTTAAACGACCCAATTGGAGAACGACAAATTACAAAAATTGAAAATCTAAAGTCTATAACGTCAGTAATAAAAGACTTTGATTTTTTTGCTTCACCAAAATGGAAAATATCAAGCGACAGCCAAGGTTCTGGAAATACCGCCAATATTGGTTCTATAAAAGATATTGCAGATTTGAAAAATGGAAATGGTGTATTCAGTAATCTTGGCGAAGAATGGTTTGACGAATATTGGGTAAATTATGGAACTGCTACAATGATTAAAGATGGCAAATCTATTAAGATTTCTAGTATTTGGGAATTTCTTGAGTTTAAAGGCAGGACGGATTTATTTGACAAAGTAGTTTCAAAAGGTGCTAAAAGACAAAAAAAATGAAAATATTTGTCCCACCAATAAAATCACAAGGTATAAAAACAAAACTTACCGAATGGATTTCAACTAACGTTGAAAATGTTTCCTATGAAAGATGGGTTGAGCCATTTATGGGAACAGGAGTAGTTGCTTTTAATGTTAGACCAAAAAAAGCACTTTTATGTGATAGTAATCCACATTTAATAAGATTTTACAACGCAATCAAAGATAAAGAAATTACAAGTGGAATTGTAAAACGCCATCTTACCGAGGAAGGTTTAAAATTATTAGAAAGCGATGGTAAATACTATTACGAAGTTAGGGCAAGATTTAATCTTGAAGGAAATCCTCTTGATTTTTTATTTTTAAGTCGTTCTTGCTTTAACGGAATGATGCGTTTTAACAAGAAAGGCGGATTTAATGTGCCATTTTGCAAAAAACCTAATCGATTTGCTCAAGCGTTGGTTACCAAAATAACAAATCAAGTAGAAAACATATCTCAAATTATTGATAATGGGGATTATACATTCAAGCATCAAGATTTTAAAGATACTTTAAATGAAATCAAACCAAATGATTTTGTCTATTCTGACCCTCCATATATTGGCAGACACGTTGATTATTTTGATTCTTGGACAGAAGATGAAGAAATAATTTTAAATAAAGGGCTTAATAAATCTGACGTGTCTTTTATTTTATCTACTTGGTTAAGCAACAAATACAGAACCAATGACTATGTATTTTCCGTTTGGAAAAATTGTTTTGTAACAACAAAAGAACATTTTTATCATGTTGGTGGGAAAGAAACCAATAGGAATGCGGTTTATGAAGCTTTGTTGTCGAACATAAAATTATATGAAAGTATTTCTAACGCTGAAATGGCTAAAAGAATTAAATTAAATCAATCGCAATTGACAAGCAAAGTAAAAGAATATAATACTCCAAAACAATTGTCATTTATGCTAGAAGAACCACAGCTAAATCAACAGAATTAGGAATTTTTGAGATTCAAAGATAAATGTACAAGAACTGCATATTCTCTAACCAAAAAGTAGGGTACAAAACTTAATTTAAAACTCTCAAATATTAGTCGTATTCTACTCCTACTCTATCCTGAATTTTGGTTTAAATTAACAATTGTCGCATTAGTCAAATCGACAATTTTGAGTACTTTTGTACCACTTTTAAAAATCGAAATCAGTACAGATGAACATTAAATTAAGTTCTATTTTATTTTCTACTCGCTTAATGGCTCTTTTGTTTGTTGGTTATGCAGTAGCCATGGCAACAGGTACTTTTATAGAAAGCAAATACAATACCGATACCGCTAAAATTTGGGTTTATAATGCTTGGTGGTTCGAGGCGATTCATCTTTTTTTCTTGATTAATTTTATTGGAAACATCAAGCGATACCAATTATTAAAAAGAGAAAAATGGGCAACTTTGCTGCTGCATTTGTCTTTTATTTTCATCCTTCTTGGTGCTTTTGTAACTCGATATATCAGCTACGAAGGCATGATGCCTATTCGAGAAGGTGCTGCCGAGAATAAATTTTATTCCGACAAAACCTATTTAACCCTTTTTGTTGATGGCGAATACAAAGGCGAAATGAAACGTAGAGTTTTCGAAAAAGAACTATTGCTATCTCCGGTTACCAATAATACTTTTTCTGTTTCGAATGAATTTGCTGATATTCCTTTCAAGGTGGAATATGAAAATTTTATTTTGGGTGCAAAAGAATATGTAAAACCAGACAATAAAGGGGATTTATACTTGAAATTAGTCGAAGCTGGCGAAGGCGGAAGAGAAGAACATTTTTTGAAAAGTGGAGAAGTTCAAAATATTCATAATGTACTTTACGCTTTAAACAAATTTACGCAAGGCGCTATAAACATTAATACCACAGGGAAAGAATATACCATACAAACTCCATTCGAAGGCAATTTTATGCGAATGGCCGATAAGTTTCAGGGTTTGGTAAACAAAGATGTGGTTCAGCCCCTAATGATGCGTTCCCTTTATAGCATTGGCGAAAAACGTTTTGTTTTTCCGGAACCAGTTATAAAAGGAATTATCGATTATGAATCTAAAAACGATTTTAAAGAAAAAAAGCATCAAGATGCGCTAGTTTTGAAAATAAAAGCCGAAAATCAGGAACGAAGTGTAACTCTTCTGGGGTCTAAAGGGAAAGTTGGCGAATCCAAAACTGTCAAAATTGGAAATCTTGAATACACCGTTTTCTACGGTAGTAAAGCCTATGAGTTGCCTTTTAAAATTAAGTTAAATGATTTTATTGCAACCAAATATCCAGGAACCGAAAAGAGTTATTCCGCTTTTGAAAGCCAAGTTACCGTTCAAGATTCGATTGAACCATTTGATGCTAGAATCTATATGAATCATGTTTTAGACCACAAGCAATATCGTTTTTTTCAATCTTCGTTTGATCCCGACGAAAAAGGAACGGTACTCTCTGTAAACCACGATTTTTGGGGAACTTGCATTACTTATTCAGGCTATTTTATGTTGTTTTTTGCTATGATGGCAATTATGTTTACCAAATACTCCCGTTTTGCTGACGTAAAACGAAAGTTAGATGTAGTAAAAGCAAAAAAAGCAAAACTCACAGCTGTTTTTATTTTATTATTTAGTTTGAATGGTTTTGCTCAAAATCACGAAGGTCATGCGCACAAAGAAGGCGAAAGTCATGACGTAAATTCGATAATGGAAAGAGCTAAACCCACCGAAAAAGAACTGGAAGCCTCTTTAAATAAAAGTAAAGTTTCTCCTGAACATGCCGCCAAATTTGGACGCTTAATTATTCAAGATGCTGGTGGAAGAATGAAACCCATTAATACTTTTTCGTCCGAATTATTGCGAAAAGTGAGTCATTCTAATACTTACAAAGGCATGAATTCCGATCAAGTGTTTTTGTCTATGACCCAAAACAGTAGTCTTTGGCTGGATGTACCTTTGATTTATATTAAATCCGGAAACGACAGTATTCGAAAAATTATTGGAATTGATGCTAAATCTAAATTCGCCCCTTTCATTGCTTTTTTTGACAATCAAGGCAATTATAAACTTTCCAAATATTTAGACGATGCTTTTAAAACTGCCAACCCCAATAATTTTGAAAAAGATTTTATAGAAACCGATAAGAAAGTCAATTTGATGGAATCGGCTTTGAGCGGTCGAATATTAAAAATATTTCCCATTCCTAATGACGCCAATAGCAAATGGATCTCTTACCTCGAATTGAATGAATCAGGCTTAAAAGGAATGGATTCTACCTATACCAAAAGTATTTTGCCTTTATATTTTGGCACTTTGGTTGGTGCTACAAAAATAAACGATTACAAAACGCCAAACGAATTATTGGAGAGCATCAATGGTTTTCAGAAAAAATTTGGTTCAAAAGTTCGCCCTTCCGATGATAAAATCGACTTAGAAATTGCCTACAACAAATATGATGTTTTTCAGAAGTTGCCTTACGCCTATTTGTTAGCTTCGGTTTTGATGTTGTTGTTTACGATTCTTCAAATTTTCAAGGAACGAAAAATCTTTACTTTTTTAGTGAATAGTTTTCATGTTGTAATAGGCGTACTTTTTGGTTTACACACTCTGGGGTTAATTGCGCGTTGGTATATTTCGGGTCATGCGCCTTGGAGTAATGCCTATGAATCGATAATTTATATCGCTTGGGCAACGATGTTTTTTGGTTTGGCTTTCGACCGAAAATCGAAATTGACCGTAGCTTCAGCCTCCTTTGTAACCGCCATGATTTTGACTGCAGCTTATGCCAATTGGATCGATCCCGAAATTGCCAATTTACAACCTGTATTGAATTCGTATTGGTTGATGATTCATGTGGCGGTAATTGTTGCCAGTTATGGGCCGTTTGCCTTGGGTATGATTTTAGGATTTGTATCGCTTGTTTTAATTTTGTGTACCAATGCAAAAAACAAAGCCAAAATGGAATTGAACATTCAAGAAATAACATACATCAACGAATTGGCATTAACCATTGGTTTGATTATGTTGACTATTGGAAACTTCCTTGGTGGACAATGGGCAAACGAAAGCTGGGGACGTTATTGGGGTTGGGATCCCAAAGAAACTTGGGCTTTAATCAGTATTATGGTCTATGCGTTTGTCATTCACGCACGGTTTGTACCTGCTTTAAGAGGAAAATGGGTATTTAACCTGATGAGTATGTTTGCTTTTGTATCTATTTTATTTACCTATTACGGTGTTAATTTCCACTTAGTAGGCTTGCATTCCTACGCCAGTGGAGAGGCAAAATCATTGAGTTGGATTTATTATTCGTTGGGAACGATTGCTTTTATTGGGGCGATAACCTATCCAAAATATAGAAAGTATTATAAGAAATAAAAAAACTTCCAGCCTTTTGAAGGCTGGAAGATTTAAAAAACTAGAAACTACACTTCAGTTTCTTATATGATTCATTCTTTTACTCCTTCATAAACTGCGAACTTGAGCTTCCTTTATCCGTTTTAATTTGAAGAAAATAATTTCCAGCTGTCAAACTCGAAACATCAATGATAGCTGTTTTATCGGCATTGGTAACCACCAAAACCAATTGTCCTAACGTATTGTAAACTTGCATTGATTGGGTATTGATGGTTTCTTTTGTGGTGATATTCAAGATGTCCTTTGCGGGATTTGGATAGACCGTAAAATAACAGTCAAAATCATAATCTGGCGTTCCTAAAGTTTTAAATGTAGATGTAGCTTTGTTGGTCAAAATCGGGAAATTGTAGTCAAAAAAGATACTCGCTTCGTTGGTAAAACTGTCGTTAACTACTAATGTTGGTTTGGTTTTGATTTTAAAAGCGATATAGCCATCGTTATTAGCATCATCAAAAGGAAGATTGATGTTCTCAAAAATGAACTCTACTTTGTTGCCATCAGAAATTCTAGTAGTGTACGAATGACTGGCACTCGTTGGTACCAAAGTCAAAATATCAAATTTGGATAAATCAATCATATCTTTCACCACCACATTTTCGGCGGCAAAAGTACCCGTATTTTCAAAACGAATCATGTAATGCACATATTGACCAATAAGCGCTGGAGTAATTACCGAACCTTCTAAACAGGTTTTATCATTCGGGTCATACGAACTCACCACAGTTTGATTAAAAGTAAAAGTATTATCTGTTGGAGTTTCGTCTATGGCTGATGATGTTATTGTAGAAGTGTATGCCAAAATATCGTCATTGTTAACCGCAGGAGTTTCCATGGGAGAATTTACATTCATCGTGAAAGTAATTTCACGAGTTTCAAAAGGTTGTAAATTTGTAAAATTCCAAGATAAATTATTCAAGGTTTGTGCGGTTGTTGCAGGATTAGCAACGACTAAATCTAAAACAGCATCGTTAAAATTTAAATTAACAGAACCTGATTGCGTTTGATTTCCTTTGTTTTTATAAACCAGTTTATATTTCGAATCAAAACCAGGTCTTGCGGGTGCTAAAGGAATTAAGGTAACTTCTAAATCATTGTGAATACCATTGGGCGTGATACAAAAATTTTGAATAAAAGGACTGGTTTGTGTTGGAAAAGTAACAGTTGTAGATGTTGGCGAAATTGTAAAATAACTCGGATTTTCTAATTTTGGAGATATGGTGTGCGTTCCTGTTTGAACAGGAATAGAATAATTACCCGATGCATCCGAAATGAAACTTCCAGTTGTAGTTCCATTCGTTGCATTATATTTAAAATTTGGCATTATAATATCATTTGCATCACAACCATTTTTATTAGCATCTATTTTTTGATTGCCTTGAATAGTGTAAAAAGTGCCTCCGAGAGTAAATGAACAATAAGTGCTTATTGAACAATTTGTGTAGCCAAGATTATTTACTTGTTCCTGAACTGTTGTAAATTGGGTTTCATCAACACAAATGTATTTCAAACTTGGATTATCAGTGATTTGTAGTGTTTCATCTATCCCGTTTTTAACAAATATTGAAATTAAATTATTAAACTCGCATAAAAGACTGTTAATACTTCTCAACTCACTTATATCTAAGCTAGTTAATTGATTATATCTACATGATAAATATTCCAGTTTTTTTAATTGAGAAATATCTAAAGTCGCTAATTGATTTCGATCACAAGTTAAACTACTCAAATTAGTACAATCCGAAACTTCTAATTTAGTTAATTGATTAATAGCACAGTACAATGTTTCTAAATTAATACACCCATAAACATCTATACTTGTTAATTGATTTACACTGCATACTAATTCAACCAAATTAGTACAATTAGAAATATCTAGACTTGTTAATTGATTATAAGAACAATTCAACCTTTGTAAATTAGTACAACCCAATACATTTAGAGTCGTCATTTGATTTACACTGCATTCTAATTCAACCAAATTCATCAAATCCGAAACATATAAACTCGCTAATTGATTATGACCACAAAATAATATTTGCAAATTAGTACAAATAGAAACATCTAAACTAGTTAATAGATTTCCTTGACAATTCAATGTTTTCAAATTAATGCAAAAAACAATTAAACTTTCTAATCGATTGTAAGAACAATTCAACGTTTGTAAATTAGTGACAAAAGAGACATCTAAGCTTATTAATCTATTAGTGCCACAATACAAATTTTTCAAATTAGTACAACCCAAAACATCTAAACTAGTTAATTGATTATAAGTACAAGCTAATTCAACCAACTTAGTAGAACCCGAAACATTTAAGCTTGTTAATCTATTAGAACTACAACTTAAAATTTGCAAATTAATACAAGTAGAAACATCTAAAGTTGTTAATTGATTATTATTACAATTTAACCCCACCAAATTAATCAAAGCCGATACATTTAAATTTGTTATTCTATTTTCATCACATAGTAAAGTTTGCAAATTCGTAAAAGCTTCTATTCCTCTTAAGTCAGTAATTGAGCTATTATTTAAATATAAGTATTTTATCTGCTTTGCTTCGCTTATTTGTATTTCTCCATCGCCGTTGGTGTCAACTTTATTATAGTAGGGTAATGACCACGAATTATTTGAGGAATTATAAACTGATGTTTCAGTAGAAGCAGTTGTATTGCTTGAACTTGCCGCCAGCAACTTCGCTTTAAACTTCGCATCAGGAATATCCACAATCTGAGCATTTGCAGTAGTGAAAAAGCAAAAAACGAGCAATAAAAAGGATAGTTTTTTCATTTTGAAAGATTTAAGTCGCAAATATATGAATTATGAATTATGAATTATTTAATACTTAATTTTCTTTAAAAAATAAAAATTTGTTTTTTAAACAGACGAGAAAAATGACATACAGGTAGCAACTAATGAGTTGACAGAGATGCCCTAAAAAATCGTAAAAAAGAAAACTTTAAATTAAAAATGAATTTGTTTTTGTAATTTTGAAAAAAGATTAAGAAAATGAGAACATTAAGCGTATCAATATCAGACATAGAATTTAACAAATTCGGAATAAAAGATAACAATTTGAATTTTACTGATTTTCTAGACCTTGTAAGTAAAGAATTAACTCGTCAAAATTTGAGTAAGTGTATAGAACTTGCTGAAAAACACGGACTTTCTAAAATAACAATGGACGAAATTACGAACGAAGTAAAAGCGGTAAGGAAAGATGCAAAGAATCGTAATTGATACCAATGTAATTATTTCTTCGTTAATTCAGAAAAGTTATCCTTACTCGATCATAAACGAACTTTTTATCGATAACAAAATAGAAATGTGTGTTTCGGAGGAATTAATGACTGAATATTATGAGGTGTTAAGAAGAGAAAAGTTTGCACGATTTCACGATTTTTTATCACGAGCAGAAGCATTACTTGTAGCAATTGAAACGAAAGCAACCCTTTTTAAACCGAAAATAATATTGCAATTAATTTCTGACGCTGATGACAATATGGTTTTGGAACTTGCAGATGAATGCCTTGCAGATTTTGTAATAACGGGAAACACGACAGATTTTATTTTTCCAACTTACAAAGAAACTAAAATAGTCACACCAAGAGAATATTGGGAAAATTATAAACCCGAATAAACTACCTCGAGGCAGATTTCACGCAAAGAATTGCACTTTTTTAGACAGCAAAAAACGATACTAAACAAATGTCTAAACATTTGAAATTAATTTCTTTTTAGATAATTTAAACACAAAGTTCACAAAGCTGAATTTCTCTTCGTGAACTTTGTGCGTCATCCTGAGCTTGTCGAAGGACTTAGTGCCTTTGTAGTTAAAAAACCCAATCGATCTGAAATAACAAAACATCCCCGCGAACGATAGCGCAGTCCCGAAGCTTCGGGAGCAAAATGTGCCCACAAAAAAGAGCAAACAAAACAAACTACAACCACAAAAAGTTGTAGTTTTTTTTGTATTTAGAGAAAGTTCTAGAAGTAGTTTTGTGTTGTTATTGCCAATTGGAATGGGCACGGAAAAGATTTCCGCGCTATCCATACAAGAGCTATTTTGCAAACCCAATCGCTCGGACGAAGCAAAATCATTGAGTTGGATTTATTATTAATTGGGAATAATTGCTTTTATTGGGGCGATAACCTATCCAAAATACAGAAAATATTATAAGAAATAATTTAAAAAGCTTCTAGCCTTCAAAAGGCTGGAAGATTTTTACTTGTAAAATAAAAGTTTAAAAAAAAGAACCAATCTTTAAATAATCCCCGTCATTTTTGCTAATTGGACCAATGCCGTAGTATCTCTAGCCCCTAATTTATCTATCATCTTACTGCGGTGATTGCCAACAGTATTTACACTTATAAATAATTTTTCGGCAATTTCTTTTGTATCCAAATCTTCAGCAATTAGTCTTAGTATTTCTTTTTCCCTTACAGACAATAAATCTTTATTTGAATAGAGTTTATCCTGCGAATGAAAAGTGTGTACAAATTCGTTGTTTTCCCCATGAGAAATTCGGATCCAATAATACCTAAAATTCTTTTTAAGAAGGTGATTTATGTTTTGTACATAATTGAAGGTGTAGTTGAATTTCCGGTTTTCATTGTAATGAATGGGAGATCCTTTAGAAAACAGGCAGATAGGTTTGCCATCTAGAAGCAAATATCGGATGCCGGTGTGAAATATTTGAATATTCATTCTTTGTTCAAAAGGAATTTTTTCCAACACTCCTGTGAACCACATTACAGAATCGGTAAAAAAAGTCAAGTAATCTTTTTCAAGCAGGCTCATAATTTGAACCATTCGTTCTGCCTGTGAAACTTCGGGAAGGTCACCCCAAAATTCTTTTTCTCCCACTTCAAGTACAGGAGTGTAGTTGAGATGGTCAAATATTCCAATGACTGCATCAGTTCCTCTTATTCCGTTAAGTAGCAAATTGGCTTCTTCTCTGAACCGTTCTACATTTCCAATGGTATCGTCTATAAAAAACGAGGAGGACATGGCTACGATTTTTTTATACAGAAAATCTGCGTCCTGCATTTTTCTCAAACTATTTTCCTGCATAGCTATTTAGTATGTTTTGTTCCTCTTTTTTCCAATGTTTTACCACTGAATTTATAATTTGAAAACTGAAACAATTTTATAAAATGCTAATATAGTGGATTTTATTTTTTGTTTTCTGTTAAAATCTTAAAAAATGATGATTATCACTATTTCCAGAGCGAATGGCTAATGTTAGTTTTACTTTATAAAACACACCAACTAAAACTAGCAAATTCTGGTATTATGATCGCAACATCTACTTATTCGAAAAGGCAAAATATTCAATTATTCAACAATAACAATTGTAATTTTGTTAATCCAAATAATACTATTGATTCCCTTGTTAAGCTGGTTCAATCCAAAAGCGAAAGCGGTTTCAATACTTTATACAACAAATATTGTGGATCACTTTATGGAGTAATACTGAAACTTGTAAAACGAACTGATGTAGCCGATGACTTGTTGCAAGATACTTTTGTAAAAATTTGGAAACACATTGACAGCTTTGACGGTTCTAAAGGAACTTTGTTTACATGGATGTTGAATATAGCACGAAACCAAGCCATAGATTATCTTCGATCTTCGAGTTATCGAAATCAAATGCAACAAGTAGAAATTGATTTAATTACTTACCGCATTGATACTATTGGAAATACAACTTCTGCTCATAGTTCTATTGAATATACCGATTTTAAAAACAAAGCATTACAACTTGATTCAAAATATTCGGAGGTAATCGATTTAATTTACTTTTATGGCTGGACACAAGAGCAGACTGCTGAAATTCTAAAGTTGCCACTAGGAACAATCAAAACCCGAGCAAGAAAAGGACTTAACTTGTTAAAAAAACTCTATTATCAATAGTTTAATCTTTAGAAAACTATTCTTTTTAAACTGCTCTACTTAATTAAAAATAAAATTAACCAATGAATATAGGTAACTATATCACAAGTGGGATACTACAAGATTATTGTCTAGGAGTACTTACAATTGAAGAAGAAAAAAAAGTTGAAATCATGTGTCGTGATTATCCAGCAGTTGCAAAAGAACTTCATTTATTGCGGCAAACTCTTGAAAAATATGCAACAACTAATTCGGTTTTGCTTCGGGATGAATTACGAATGAAGGTATGGAAAGCGGTAAAAAAATTGTGGGATGAAAATCCTGTATAATTAAAAAGCTTCCAGCCTTTTGAAGGCTGGAAGCTTTAAATAATTAGGAACTTACCTTTTTTAAAAAAGTAGTTACACTTTTCCTAAAGTATACAATTGTTCCATTGTTGGGGATTTGCTTCCTCCTGCTGGTTCCAGCGTGATCCCAAAAGCTTCGGCATCACCCGTTTTTTCTACTTCGAATATTTTTCCGTTGTTACTGCTAAATTCTGTCAATAAACCGATATTGGTTGGCGTTAGTTGTGGCAGTAATTTCAAAGACCATATTTGATACACCATTCCCTGTGGTGGTTCAGGTAATCCTGTAGCATCTACATAAACGACTTGGGTTGCTTTGTTCCAATAAATTTTGGCATACGATTTAGGCGAAACGGCCTGACCAGCAAGATTTACTACGGTGTTTTTTGTATCTCGAATAACCGATAATGCGGTCAAGGATTCTTTATTACTAAGTTGTAAATCGGTATTTTCTCTATCGAGAATTGTTAAATAATTTTCAGATTCTAATAATTGATTATATTGATACCCCGCGCCAATCATGATAAGAATAGCTGCTGCCCAACCAAGATATTTTGTTCGATTGTTTTTGGGTTTCATTTTGATTACTTTTCGGTGTTTTAATCCAATTTTATATTTTATTTTTTCAAAAACATCCGAAGAAATAATTGGAGAAAAGCTACTAGATAAACTAATAATACTATGCTCGATAGCAATAATTTCGTTTTTTATGACACTATCTGTTTTTGACAATTGTGCAATTTGATTGGTTTCACTTTCGCTTAAAGTGCCATAAACATATAGTTCTAAATCGCCTGAATTCATTAGCTCGGTTGTACTCATACTACTTTTAAATAAGTTCTTAAATCATTAATACACGTCCTGTTTTGTGTTTTGACAGTTCCTAGCGGAATGGCAAGTTCGTCCGAAGCTTCTTGTTGTGTAAACCCTTGAAAAAACAATAGTTCTATCAGTTGAATGCATTTTGGCTTTAGCTTAGCGACAAATTCACGAATTCCAATAGTATCAATCCTATTGATGAGTTTGTTACTGTCGTCTAATAGATGTACGAAATTATCAGCCGATAGGTTTTTCTTACTGTTATTAAATCCTTTAGATCTTAATTTATCAATTGCGGTGTTTCTTGCAATATTCAAAATCCAAGTGTAAAACCGCCCCTTGCCTTCCGAATAGCTGTCAATAGATTTCCAGATTTTTACAAATACTTCTTGCAAAGTATCCTCGGCATCTTCAGTCTCTTTCAAAAGATTGGAAATTACCGAAAATAAACTTTTCGAATACATATCGTACATAATCGTAAAGGCTCGTTCATCCTTCTTGAGGATCAACGGAATTAATTCTTCTTGTGTCATAGTTTAGTTTTTGTTGTTATGAACATATACGTATGAATTTAGACTTTGGTTTTATAAAGGTAATTTTTTTTGAAAACTATAGTATTCTAATTCTAAAATAAAAATAAAGTTAAAAATAATAATATATAAATACTTACAAATCAGATTATTAAATTTTATTTTTATTTTTTTTAACTTTTTTTAAATCCAAAACTAATCCATTCTCGTAAATCTATTTTTAACCTTTTAAATAATTAACAAAATGAAAAAAACAAAAATTGTATTAGGTCTGTCGCTGGTGGCGATTACAGGTCTAGTTTTTATGGCAGCGGATCACGTAGATGCTCCAGCTGTAACTGGTAATGCGAATGACATTACAGATGTGTATGCTTTTCAGGGGCAAGACACAAACAACATGGTATTTGTAATAAATACTCAAGGATTGTTGACGCCCGGAGCAACTGCAGCTGCGGAGTTTAACGAAAACGTGCTAATAGAACTCAACATTGACACCAATGCGGACAATGTTGAAGATCTAGTTATTCAAGCCATTAGAAAAAATGACAAGATGTATTTCTTTGGTCCAGTTGCTCCTGGAACAACAGGCATTACAAGTACTGTCAAAACAACTGCAACGGCTGGAAATGTTGAGATTTCTAAATACGGAAGTGCTCCAATTATTGGTACCGCAAATGGTATGAAATTTTTTGCTGGTCCTAGAGATGATCCTTTTTTCTTTGACTTACCACAATTCAGAAAAATTTTAGCAGGAACTGCTACTGGTTTTAACAATCCTGGAACCGACTCATTTGGTGGTACAAACGTATTGGCAACTATTATTGAAGTTCCAAAGTCACTATTGGGCTCATCTAGTTCAATTAGTGTTTGGGCTGAAACGAAACAAAAACAATAATTTAATTTTTAAATTTTAAAATCATGAGAACAAATAAATTAAGAATAATAGTATTGTCTCTCTTTAGTATTTCTGCAGTATTAGTAAGCTGTAGTAATGAAGAAAACACTACAAATGAAACAAGTAGATTAAGTGCAAATAAATTTGGTGTCAATTTTTCGGGAACATTTGTAATACAAGATCAAATGGCACGTCCAGTAACCAATACTGTTTTTATTGCTTCTGGAGCACCAAAAGATGCTTTTAATGCTGCAATTCCATCAGAAATGGGTGCTACATATCAAGGTATTTTTCAATCTAGATTATTGGCATTAAATCCAGGTTATACAACCAATGCACTTGGTCAAGATGCAGCAGCACTTACAGGATTGTTATCTACAGATGTTTTGAATGTTAGCAAAGTTGGTACAACTACTTTTTTTGATGGTACAAATGTATTAACTGGAAGAGCTTTAGCCGATGATGTTATAAATGTTGATTTACTTTTAGTTTTTGGAGGACCAACAGGAACTTCAAACCCAGGATTAACGAATGATAATGTTGATTCAAATGATAAAGCATTTTCATCATCATTTCCATACTTGGCTTCGGCTTGGTAAAAAAAAACAGGAATCAGAGCGTTGGTATGCTTCGCTCTGATTTAATTCTTTAAATAATATAATATCATAAAAATGAATAAATATAAAATAATTGCTTTATCACTTTTGAGTAGTACTGCTTTATTGGTAAGCTGCGATGATAACGATAATCCTTCTACGGATTTTTCGGGAACTTATGTACAAAAAGACCAAATGGCTAGACCTGCTATAAATACTGTTTTTATTGCTTCGGGTACTCCAAAAGATGCTTTCAACGCAGCAATTCCATCAGCAATGGGTGCAGCTTATCAATCTGTTTTTCAAGATAGATTATTAGCTTTAAATGCTGGTTATACAACCAATGCATTAGGCCAAACTGCTTCACAACTTACAGGATTGTTAGCTACTGATGTTTTGAATGTAAAGAAAACTGGAACAACCACTTTCTATGATGGTACAGATTTACTAACAGGTCGTGCACTTGCCGATGATGTTATTGATACCGAGTTATTACTAATTTTTGGTGGACCGGGAGGAACTTCAAACCCTAGCTTGACAAAAGATAATGTAGCTGCCAATGACAAAGCGTTCGGGACTTCATTCCCCTACTTAGCTTCTGCTTGGTAAAAAATTAATAAATCAGAGCGCATAATTTTGCGCTCTGATTTTAATAAAACAACAAAATGAGAACAATACAAAAACTATCACTTTTACTATTCACAGCTTTACTCCTATTAAGTTGTAATAAAGAACCCAATACTATTATTAATCCAAAAGAGTATAATAAGTATCTAGAAATTAAAGACAATAAATCAAAAGATTTCACACTAAGTGAAATCAATTTTTGGCAAAAAAAATACGATAAATCTCCCAGTCAAAC
>JAYVIN010000054.1:0-35437 GCA_043770135.1 Flavobacterium sp.
AAGCTGTGTTACATAATTGAGTATTATAGTTCATTACAAAGCTTTTATATTGTTTTTTTGGTTTTTGCAATGAAGCTATAATATCATTTATGTAAAACAGCCGCCACACCCAACGCGCTAGGCGGTGGCTCTAGGATGGTTTTTTGAGCAGCTTCCTCGCACCTGCCGGCTCCTCAAAAAACCACCCTTCACCACCGCCCTCAACAACGTTAGCTATTTCATAGAATATTTTCTGTAACTACCTACTTTCAAGAACGTTCGCTGTCACTGTTTTTAGCAACTTGATGTTTAAAGCGGTAAGTGTTTGCATTGTTTTTGTGCGTGTTGTAAATTGCTTATCAACTCCATTTCTGAAATTCACGATATAGGAATAAGCAATTTACAACACCCACAAAATCAAGAGAAGCCAGCAAGAGTGTAGTTTTTTATTTGCCTAAAACTATCGAAGTAATTGTTTTCACGATGGCCAGATGCCATAGCAATTTCATAGCACATTCTTTGATAATTGAAAATCTAATAATTCCAAGAACGTTTGTGGCATCAAGCCATCATAAAAATAATCAGAAACACCCCAGTAAGCAAATAAAAAACCACACACTTGCCTGCGCTGCTGCCTCATCGCACTCGGTATTATTTTTTCATTGTTTTTGTAAGTATTGAAAATCACTTGAAACTTTTACCATAAAATTAAAAAAATCCGTAAAGTGATTTTCAATACCCACAAAATCAAGTCCAAGAAAGAGTATGGATTTTTAAAACAGAAAAATAATTGGAATGGATTTGATATTTCTTTTTCTGTTTTAAAAATCCATACCCTTTCCGATGATGACCCACTATCTCATCAACGTTTTCAATCTGTCTTCAGCAGAAACTTCTCGGTCAAAAGGAAAATAAAAAAATAAATAAAAAGAAAGTAAAGGTAAGCTCCAGTTTCAAGAAAAGAAAGTTCAAGCCCTACGGGTTTTCAATAAAATCTCCACCCTACATTTTCGTTCGCATCAACATTTGATTAGAATCAAAACCCCAATTCCGAACAACTTTATCGTAAAGACCCGGGTAGTATTTTTTTGAAAAAACTTGCTTTTCTTGAAACCTCCACTTAAGAGATGACTTTCTTTTTTTTCCTTTTTTCTTTTAAAAAATTATATGTGTGCGGAGCGTAGCGAAGTACAATCCTAAAATCTGAAAGTATGCCAAATTTTATCATCAAAACCCACCAAAAAGACACCGCTTATACAAAACCCCATTTATTCATACTTAACAAAGGAATGAACAGCGGAAAGCCACAAAAAGAGCCATTTACGAACAGTTTTGTGGTCATTTTTCAAAACGAGGAAGATTGCGAAAGTATTTATTTTGTGGCTTACAGCTTATGGAAAACCAAGTTTTGGCATCCATTTTTAGTTGGTTCGGTAATTCCGTTTTTACGCCTTGCAGATTTCTCAAAAGAATTTAATCCAAAAGCCAGTTTGATGATGCAGGAACACGAAGAACATCAAAAAAATGTCGCAACTCTCAAGCTTTTAGAGCAAAAAGAAAAGCAATTTCACGAAAACATCAACCTTATCAACGATTTAAGAAGAGTGATTTTATATCGCTATTCCAAAAAATAAAACCAATTTCTAACTTTAAATTTTCACAAATGAAACTATTTATTTTGTACCAAACAGACAATTGGAAATCCAAAGCATCAAGAGTGTGTTTTGGAGTTTTCGACACCAGAGCTAAAGCCATTGATAGTGCAAAATGGCAAGAATTGTACAACCACAATTCAGATGTGGTAGTTTTAGAAGTTACGCTTAATCTATTTGAAGAAGTTTAATTTTTAGCCACAAAAAAAGCCCAATCCTTACGGTTTGGGCTTCATTATTGTCTAATCCAAAGGTCACCATAACTAGAATTAGACTATTTTTTGTGCTTCTTGATTAAAATTTTGAGTATCAAAGATATTAAAAAACTGACTATTGCCCCAAGTGTGGCAAGAATTATAGTTTTCAGCACATCTTCCGAATGTAAATTCGGCAAAACACTCAAAAATGTACCGCCAGCGGTACCCATTACAGTCGAATTACTGGGATCCATCTGTTTTTTCCGTGGTTAATTGACTAACTGCCGAAATAACACCTCCAGCAACCGCCAAGTAACCTGCTACCGAAGTAACAATAACTGGCAAAGCAATTGGAGCAGCCAAAACAGTTCCGCCAACGGCGGCCAATGCCAAACCAATATTTCGAAGCACTTTGAAAAATTTTGGAGTTGGAGCTTTCGCTCTTTTTATTGCGTTCATAAATTAATGAATTTAAGATTTAACAATCAATTCAATACTTTCATTATTACTTAATGTTTTATAAACCAAGCTTTTTAATTTGGTAAAAGCTTTTCTAGACATCAGACCCAAACCTGGTCCTGAAAGTTTCGTTACTGGAGCAATACAACCGTTCAATTCTTGCAAAGCATTATTGGCTGGATGAAATAGAATCAAACTTCTATTTTTTACATTAATTATTTCCAAATGCCATTGATTTTTTTTGCTGTATCGCTTTTTTATAAAATATTTCCCCTCCGGAATGCAGGAAACCTTCGTTTCGTTATTCTTCCAAGGCAATTCAATAGTGTTACAGATGAATTTGCCCTCGCATTCGAGTTTACCATTGGTTCCTTCAGGGAAATAAGTTCTAGTTAACCAAATAACCATTACACACCACTATCAACTTTCGCAATCGATAATGGGTTAAAAGCACCATTTTTCAATGGATACATTTGCCCATTAATCTCCTGATAGAATTCAACACCTAAAGCCAAAAACAAAGGTTTAGTTGAGTTTGCAGTAACGGCATTTACTTGGTTGATTGGAGCAGTAGCAGCTCCATCCCAAGGCAAAATTGCAGTTTCAGAAGTAGCAACCACATACGTTTCAGCTTCAAAATCAATCTCAGCTCCACCAGAGATGATTTTGTAGTGAGTAGTTCCACTTGGAGCAGCAATCATATTCGCAGGAATAAACGAAGCAATATCAACTTTAATTTCTCCAGCAACACGATCAATTGCTCCAACAAATGGGGAGTATAGACTTGTTCCAAGCTTTCCACGAATATTGAATTCAAAACCAAGTAACAATTCAGCCTCACCATCAATTACGTTTCTCAAACCTCTTACACTTACTAAATCGGCTTGGATAACTTTTATCATTGCTTGTGTTAATCGACTAACCATTCTGCCATCGGCAGAATTGATTAAAAGCGGTCGTAGAGCCGTTCTCAAAATCTTTCCTGCCTTACCTGCTCGACCAAACTCTGAACCATTTTCGCGTGTTCTTTGAAACGCAGGATCGCTTGCAATTCTGCTGGCATCAATGCCACCTTTTTCACGTGCCAAATGACCGTCTTTCGTCTTATAAAAAGTAATATCTCCGATAGTACCTTTCAATTTAATTATGCCTTTTTGTCTTGCCATAATTTCTAAAATTTAAGTTATTATATCATTTTTTTCCTTTCATTCCGAATACTCGTTGCAACTAAATCTTGAATGATTTGAAAACAAATTTTAAGCTATTTTAGAAAAATAAAAAGAGGGTGATGCTCCATATGTCCTAAAACGACACAAATGGCTTAATAAAGCATAAATAGTCATTAGTAAACATCTTGAAATAATGATTAAATTGCAGAAGTTTTGAAAGGAATAGTAAGCCATCAGAAGTATGGCATAGCCTACTCAAAGCTATAGATAGTGTATGAAAATGCAAATTAGGAGAATATGTATCTATCCAAAAGACATTGAACGCATCACAGGCAAAAGTTATCGCCAAAGCACTAGAATGTTGCAAGCCATCAGAAAGAGCCTGAATAAGCTTGAAAATGAGTTAGTAACCATTGAGGAATTCTGCCAGTATGCAGGTTTGAAAATTGAACAAGTAGAACCGCTAATTTTTGGATGAAAATAAGAAACCAAAAAAAGGAAGATGTGATTCCCTAGAATACCCAACTAGTTTAATAACTAGTTCATTTTTTAGTATGAATTAATTGTAGATACATTTGGTCAATACCTTATTAATCAGTAAATTTACATTATAAGATTTAGTGATATTTGTATCTGTTTAAAGGAGCAAAATCGAGACCCTTATGTTTTAGACTACTATAATTTATTATATACGAGCGCATTATGAGGAAAGTTCGAACCCCTCATCGCCCACAAAAAAAACTCCATTAGAAATAATGGAGTTTTTTGTTTTAGGAATTACAAATGTTTTGAAATGAATTTTTAAAACTTAATCATAAATCTTTACATAATTGAAGAAGCAAAATTTCAAACCTTAGCAACATCAATTTTATAAGGCTATGCAAGCTATTATACCAACTATTTTTGACCACATTATCTCAATATTAAAAAAAGGAGCGTTTTTTAGACGCTCCTTTATTATATTATTATAGCTATCTAACTGGCTTTTTAGTTTGGAAATAACAATACCAAGCCCGTTCTCCTTCTTCAATTCTTACTTTTAAAGTAGTTTTAGTAATTACAATAATTTCTAATTTACTTGATGTTTTACCGACATACCAGCACATGAAACCATCGTCAGAAATGTTTATTGTCGTTCCTCTATATGTAGGATCTTTAGCGTCAAGTGTTGCAATAGAATTTGAAGGAGCAAAACTTACGTTTTTCACACCATCAAGACTAGGGACAACGTTAAGTCCATGACATGTGTTACCGGCCACACCTATTGAAGCAGCATAATCACCAGGTAAATAGGCTATATCTTTTAACTGTTCAAAAGTAATATCACCATCTACAGATTGTGAGAAAACAAACTCAGCATCATACATACATAATTTATCACCCCACCAAGGACCTGCATTGAACCAGTCCGGAAAGGTGTGCTGACCCCCTGATTGCACAGAATTAGGTCCTAAACCAATATTTCCAAATTGATCTGCTGCCCAATACCATTTTTTATTATTACCTGAGCCGCCGGTTAAAAATTCTTTAGCTTCTTCATCTTCAAAAGAACTAAAAACATCTATATTAACCGTTTTAGTACTACTAATTCCTCCTTTACCTGAAGCTATTACAGTAACAGAATACGTATTAAACCCATTTAAACTAAATTGATGCGAAATAACACCAGAAGACGAAACTTTAGTGTCTGTATTGTCACCAAAATCGTATCTGAAAGTGATTTCATTATCTGCAGTACTTGTAAAATTCACAACGCCTGTTCCATCACCATTTGGTTTAGAAGCATTAGCTCCAACAATTTCATAAGATATTGCCAAATTAGTTGGAACGACTATGTCACCAAACTCATAGTTTTCTTTTTCACAGCTACTGAATACAAGCGCTAGTGAAAGAAAAGTTATTAAATATTTTATATTTTTCATGATTTACTTTTTATAATTACTAATTAGTTAGTGGTCAAAGAAACATTATCAATACTAACAGAACCAGCTGCTGCTCCTAAATCGAAAAGCACTCGGGCATTACTAGCGCCAAAACCTGCGGCTGAGAGAATTAATGTATAAGTAGTTCTTGTCGGCGTAATGTTGACAGTTTTTGTGTCATTTGACCATGGATCTCCACTTAAACCTATACCAGCAATGATAGGTCTAGTCGTATCTGACCAGGCGTCAAAAGTTAATGTATAGGTCAATCCCTGAACAATTTGAACTTTTTGACTCATGTTAACGGAAAAAGCGCTTCCTGGAGTTGCAACATTTATGAAAAAATAAGTATTTCCCAAATTGGTCTCTGTAGATACAGGAGAAGTATCACTTACACCCACAATCCAAGAGTCACTTCCTGATTCAAAATCTCCATTAGTTAACAAACCATCATTAAAAGGATCAGCACTTGTTAAATCAATATTGTCAACATAAAAAGTCCAATTAGAACCTCCGCTGCCAACCGTACCAAAATCAAAAAACCAGGCTAGTTTTTGATATGTTTTTGAGACATCAATATCACCAAAATCGATGGTTACTTCCTCCCAAGAACTTGTCCCTTTCAGAGTAACTTCCTTTTCAATAAAAGTATTAGAATCCGAAAGATTCTCTATTTTAAATAATAATTTTCCACCAGGGCGAGGTGACCATACATCCAATTTAATTATTTTCTTCTTGCTAAAATTGATAGGAGCTGATGTAATAATAACATTACCCGCCCAAATCTGTGGACCTCCTTTTATGGTTTTGACCACTTTTGATGATGTATTTATTCTCGTATCAGGATTAGTAACTACATCCGCAGAAGCGCCACCAAAACCTATCAACTTACTGGCGTCAAAAATTTCAAAATTTATGGGTAATTCAACCGGAGAGGTTATAGTAATACTCTTGGTAAGTTGAGTTGTTATCGCACCGCCGCTCAAGGCTACAACTTTTATAGTATAATCGCCTACACCAGCATATTGAAAACTTACTGTTTTTCCTGATTGCAAATCTGTTGGCACTTCACTAGTATTCGACGTATCAAAATAAACTAAAAAGGATGTTGCATAATCGGCTGTTGCAGATACATTTAACACAAATGGATTTGCAGGACTTATATCTGCTTTAACTTCCAGATTTTCAGGTGCCTTAAAAGAAACCAATAAAGTTTGTGTTACTTCTGTTTTTAGACCTGTCATACCCGTAGCAATTATTTTTATGGTATAAGTTCCTTCTGTATAAATGTGAGAAGTACTTTTTCCTTGATCTACATTCGCAGGAGCTGATGTTGGGGTATCACCATAATATACATCATAAGAAATCGCTCCCTCACTGTTGGGTGTAATAGTAACCAAACCTGAATTATCTTGAGTTATTTTAAATAATCCCGAAACATTTGTTGGAGCCCCAACTGAGTTTATAAACGATGTATCATCATCGATACCCTCTACCGTACATCCTATAGCAAGAGCTAATAAGAATACGAAACCAAAAATAAATTTTGTATTTTTCATAACTATATTTTTTTAATAAATAGGGTTTTGTTTCCAGTTTCCACCTGCAAATTGAATCTCTTCAATAGGAATAGGGAATAAGTCATTTTTTCCAGCAACAAATCCATCAATTTCTTGTGCAGCTTTGCCAGTTCGAACTAAATCGAAGAAACGATGTCCTTCACCTGCTAGTTCTACTCTTCTTTCTGCTAAAATAAGATCGTATAATTCTGTACTAGATTCGGATTTTCTGTGATTTTCATCTCCAAAAGCTCTATCTCTTACTAAATTTAAATAATTTCTAGCTTTAACATCATTACCTATTTTATTATTTGCTTCTGCTGCCATTAATAGCACATCAGCGTATCGAATGGCTCTGTAATTATTTGGACTTGTTAATTTAACATCTCCAGCAGCCTCTGTTCTTCTTTTTCTTGGGATGTATTTTCTATTAAAAAAACCAGTATCTTCATTTTGTTTGGTATAACTAACCGGTTTATCTGGAGTTGATTGTTCAGGAATCCAAGTTGCCATATCTAAAATGGTTACTTCTTTTCTTTTATCACCAGTTTCAAAAGCACTCACTATTTTTGGAGTAGGAAGATTAAAGTTATTACCATCAGCAAAAACGGGTCCTACATAACCAAAAGGTCCAGCAAAACCAACTGCTACATTCCCTTCGATAAATTGCAACTGTTCATAACTTCCACCCTCTACATCGGTATACTGTATTTCAAAAACAGACTCAGGTCCGTTTTCTCCAGCTTCCTCAAAAATGCTTCCGAAAGGAGTTAGACCATCTGTGATTTGTTGAGGTGTCAAATCAGAAGTGTTTACCAAACGATAATTTGCTGTAGTAATTAAAGTTTCAAGAGTAGCAGCAGCTTCGGTGTATTTTCTTTGATACAAATACGCTTTTCCTAGCAATGCCAATGCAGCCCCGCTAGTTGCTCTTCCTTTTTGTGCAGCAACTGCACTCAAATTTTGAGAAGCATAAATTAAATCGGCGTAAATGGAGGCATACACTTCTTCCACTGTAGAACGTGGTATGGTTTTTTCGTCGCCTTTTATAAATCGTTTGTCGCCATTCATTGGGATTCCTCCAAACCATTTTACCAACTCAAAATGGTAATAGGCTCTAAGAAAACGTGCTTGGGCAATAATTTGATTTTTTCCTTCAAAATCGGTTTTGTCTTTGAATTCTAGTATGTAATTGGCTCTCTGAACTCCTGCAAACATCCAATCCCACAATTGTTTAATTTGAGTATTTACTGGTGTATGAATCATGTCATCTACTGACTGATAGCCTGGCACATCATTCGGACCATTGCCGCCCGCAAAGGTATTATCAGAAGCAATCTCTCCCATTAATACATTAATGAAGGAAGATTGTAATAAATCATAAGCCCCAATTAATGCCTCCTCATAATCGGATTTAGAATTAAAATAATTCTCAGCATCAATAGAATATTGAACTGGTCTTTCAACAAAATCATCGCTACAAGAAACAACAACAGTCGATAAAATTATGATGCTTGCTATTGATAGGTATATATACTTTTTCATCTTTATTTAAATTAAAAATTAATATTTAAACCTAATAAATAGGTTCTTGGAATAGGATAAAAACCGTCATCGATTCCGCCACCAATAGGCGCTCCGTTTGAGGCACCAGGATCATACCCTTTGTATTTAGTGAAGGTATATAAATTGTTTACCCCTGCATACAATCTTAATTTAGAAATACCTGCTTTCGATATAAAACTAGAATTTACTGTATATCCTAACTGAATATTTTGAATTCTAAAAAAGGAAGCGTCCTCTACAAAGTAATCCGAAAACACTCTGTTTGCATTTGCCCCAGTTGTTACTCTAGGTACCGAATTACTAGTCCCTTCGCCAGTCCATCTGTCTAAAACATAAGTCAAACGATTGGCATCAAAAGAAATGCTTTCGTAATTTCGTACCATATCATTTCCTACAGAAGCAAAAGTATACATTGAAAAATCAATCCCTTTATAATTTAACTGTACGTTGAAACCCATAGTAGCCTCTGGAATAGGATCTCCAATATCTGTTCTATCGTCGAAACTAATTTTTCCGTCACCATTAACATCTACATAACGAATATCTCCAGGAGAAGCAGGTGCTCCTATTTTTAATTGAGAAGGATGCGCATCGACTTCGGCTTGGTTTTGAAAAATGCCATCTGTTTTTAGTCCATAAAAATATCCGATAGAATGCCCAACTTCCATTCTTGAGGGCGGTTGCTGTCCAATTCCAAATACACCACCTGGAAGAAAATCAGCACCAATTATTTCTGTTACATTATTTTTAAGAAATGTAATATTGTATCCAAGATTTATACTAAAATTATCAGAGATTTCATTTTTATAATTGACAGAAAATTCTAACCCTGAGTTTCTAACTGTACCAGCATTAATAGTTGGATTAGCTGCTCCAGGCGCAGCTCCTCCAAAAATTCCTGAAACAGGAATACCTGGAATTAATAAATCGGCTCTTGTATCTATAAAATAATCAGCCACAATATTTACTTTATTATTGAATAAATTCATATCCAAACCAACATCAAATTTCTTAGCTTGTTCCCATTTTAAATCAGGGTTCGGGATTTGTCCTGTAGCCCTTCCGTTAACTATCCCACCATCAAAAACGAAAGTGGCTTCCCCTTTTAACTGAGAAACATAACCATTTTCTGGAATTCTATCATTTCCTACTATACCGTAACTTCCTCTTAGCTTCATGAAGTTTACTATATTTTTTTCACCAAAGAATGCTTCATCAGAAATTAACCAACCTGCAGTAAGTGAAGGAAAATAACCTACTTTATTTCCAGGTCCAAATTTGGTTGAGGAATCTCTACGCAACATACCAGACAAAAGGTATTTCCCTTTAAAATCATATTGTAATCTGGTAAAATAAGAAAGCCTTCTTTCGTCATAAATATAAGAACTCGCTGGATTAATCCCTACTGGTGGTGCACCAGTGGTCAACCCAATATCTGCAAAATCCCAAGAATTATTGGGTACATCATAACCAATAGCAGACAAACCATTACCATATTCTTTATAAATGGTGTTACCAACCATTGCAACCAATTTATGGTTTTCGGCTATTGTTTTAGTATAGGTTCCAAAAATATCAAAAGAATAATTATTATCATTTACTGCACTTTGAGATACTGAACTCCTTGGTTGATTAAATACTTTTCCGCTTCCATAATCAACAACTTTGACGAAAGATTTACCCTCACTATTAGCCGATTTAAACCCTAAGTTACTAGAGATAACAAAATCTTTAAACAGTTTATAATCCAATCCGAAATTACCACTGATTTGTTTGAAATTAAACCTATTGTAAGTATTATCTATTTGGGCTAATGGATTAATCATTTCATTTCCTAAAGTTCCCCCAGGAAAAACAGTGAAATTACCATTGGGATCATCCGGCTTAATTACAGTTGGAGCATTTACAGAATTTAAAAGAACTGATGCGTTTCCGTTTTCAAGTAATGTTTTTCTATTAAAATAGGTATAGATAACGTTCGATTTTAGTTTTAATTTATCAGAAACATCTGCGTTTAATGATACTCTTGCCGTATTTCTTAAAAATCCTGATTTATCACCACCTACAATTCCTTCTTGATCCAGATGAGAACCACTTACTGCATAGGTAATCTTTTCAGATCCACCAGAAAAAGTTAAATCATGACTTATAATAGGCACATTTTTACCAAAAACTTCTTTTTGCCAATCGGTTCCCTGACCAATACTAGAAGACAAGTTAGGATAAGGTAGTGGTTTTCCTCCATTTGCATAACTTTCGTTCAGCAAGGCAGCATATTGAGTTGCATTTAAAGTAGGTAATGTTCTAGCCGTTTCTTGAAAACCGGTGTAGGTATTAAAAGAAATTTTACCTTTCGCATTCTTTTTACCGGTTTTGGTAGTCACCAAAATTACCCCGTTGGCCGCTGCAGAACCATAAATTGCAGCTTGTGCATCTTTTAAAACTGTAATAGATTCTATATCATTCGGGTTTAATAATCCGAGTTCCCCGATATAACCGTCAATAATTGTAAGCGGTTCTGCATTACCATTGGTGGCAATACCTCTAATGCGAATATCTAATTTTGCACCTGGAGAACCCGAAGTAGAAGTTACATTTACTCCAGAAACAGTTCCTTGTAATGCTTGTTCTATTCTAACTGGTTTTAGGATATCTAAAGTTTTACTATCCACTACTGAAACCGCTCCTGTAACTTCACGCTTTTTCTGAGAACCGTACCCTATGACAACAACTTCTTTTAAATCTTGTTGTTCTGGCATGAGTTGGACATCAATTTTGGTTCGTCCTCCTACCAACTCTTCCATTTTTGCATAACCAACAAAGGAAAAGACTAATGTAGTGTTAGAACTTGCTACAATTTGATAGTTCCCATCAAAATCTGTTGAAGTAGATTTTTGAGTGCCTTTGATTAAGATGTTTGCACCCGGAATAGGAAGTCCGTTTTCATCTATAATTTTTCCTTTAACGGTTAGCTCTTGTGCATTCCCATAAAAGGAGAATAGAATGGATAAAAAACAAAAAATAAGTAATTTTTTTAATTTCATTTTGTACGATTTTAGTTAAATTATTTCTACAAAGATTGTCAATATGTGACGTCAATATGTTACAGAACTATTATAAAAAGTTGTAATATTCATTGAAATAGCTATTTACATTTTATGATTATACTTAAACTATCACAACAACTTCTTTTAAATCTTCTTGTTCTGGCATGAGTTGGACATCAATTTTGGTTCGTCCTCTTACCAACTCTTCCATTTTTGCATAACCAACAAAGGAAAAGACTAATGTAGCGTTAGAACTTGCTACAATTTGATAGTTCCCATCAAAATCAGTTGAAGTAGATTTTTGAGTGCCTTTGATTAAGATGTTTGCACTTGGAATAGAAAGTCCGTATTCATCTATAATTTTTCCTTTAACGGTTAGCTCTTGTGCATTCCCATAAAAGAAGAATAGAATGGCTAAAAAACAAAAAATAAGTAATTTTTTTAATTTCATTTTCTAAGATTTTGGTTAATTAATATAATAGTTGAATACAATATTACTAACAAAAATTTGGCTTTACTAATTAAACTACCCTACAAAAACACATCAAATAAATTTTTAAAACATTTATTATCAAATATTTAAAAAAAATAATTTTGTTTTTATTAGTAATTGTTTAAGTTAAATAACTCTTAAATTGGATTTATAAAAAAATAAAAAAAATGGTGGTGAAGATAATTTTATAAAAAACAGGAGTTACAAGAAGGAATTTATACCAATTGTAATTTTAAAATGGTCTAATCCATTTTAAAATTTTACAATGTTTAATGCCGATAGACAATATATTGAGTACAATTTATTGGACTTTTATATATTGCTAATCGGTATTAGATTACACATCTTATGATTGGCAATAAAAAAAACCGCATATTTGCGGTTTTTTTTAAATTAAAATTATTCAATTTATAGTTCTTAATTTTATAAACTAATCCTACTTTTTTATGATTTTTGATTCTTGAATTCCTTGTGAATTTTTTATCTTCAAAAAATACATTCCAGATTTATAAGCACTCATATCTATACTATATGAGCCTTTCGCAACATTTTCAAATAGGGTTTTACCTAAAATATCGGTTATCCTAATTTGGTTTTGATCGTCATTTAACATTAAATTCAATTTATTTTCTACAGGATTAGGATAGTATGTTTGAGGAAAGTCAGAAATAGTTTCTATTCCTAAAGAACATGAATCTCCTACGGTATAGGAAAGATATTTAGTCACTGCCAATCCGCCAGAAAATTCAAATTTACAAGCATAACTAATGGCTGAGCCAAGATAAAACCCGTCTAATGTTTTAGTGAAAATTTTTCCTGAAATAGGCGCACCTATTCTAGTTTCTTCAAAAGGAGCTTGTCTCCACAAATAAGCATTACTCACTCCCGTTTTGTCGGTATCTAACAACTCGAAAGTAAATTTAACACTTGTACCAATGGTTTCGAAATTGTATTTATAACCTATAGAAAAAGAACCTTGTTGTGCTTGGGTATCCGTACCGCTACAATCCAAAACAACAGTCGTTTTTGCACTAAGTTGAATAGGATTATTTAGCGCTGTATTTCCTGAGGCATCCGTTGCCGAAACCGAAAATGTATAATCAGTATTGGGCAACAATCCTGAAATAACAAATGATTTCTGCACACCCGAGAGGCTAAAAGTAGAAGCTGTTCCACTGGTTCCATAGGTTATAGTATAAGATACATTTCCAGAATCATCGTTGGCGTTCAATAACAACTCGACAGCCGATCCTGAAATAGTACCCACCGAAGCTGTAAAATTTGTAGGTTTTTGGGTGTCTGGCGTAGTGTTTTGATACACCCGAACATAATCAATTACCATCGCTGCTTGAGTAAAACTGGATGGTATTGCTCCTGCAACACCTCCCATAGCAATATTTAACAAGAAGTATTGCTCTTTATCAAACGGCCAATTTCTAGCGGTTTTGTTTGATGGATTATAGGTATAAAAAACTACTCCATCTAAAAGAAATGAAATTTGGTTTGGCGACCAATTCATAGAATAAATATGATAATTTTCGGCAATGTTATCACCAACAATTACACCACCAATATCCACAGTATTCCCAAAGGAAGACGGTGTATGCATGGCACTTTGAATATAATTATCTGGTTTAGAACGCGTAATTCCATGCTCCAAAATATCAATTTCGCCACAAGCTGGCCAAGCAGTAGTCCCATATTGTCCATCAAAAAAACCTCCATCTTCATTAATATTTTTTCCTAACAGCCACAATGCCGGCCAAGTACCAAGGTCTTTTGGAATTTTGGCTCGAATATCAACTCGCCCATATTTATAGGCAAATTTTGAATTTAATCGAGCAGAGGTATATTGTTTTGTAAATCCTTGGTCTGTGAAAGGTTCTTTCTTTGCAACGATGTTTAAGTTTCCTGAATTTACAAATGAGTTCGCCAATTGATTGGTATAATGTTGAGCTTCATCGTTAAACCAATTCCCACCAGCTGGAAGTTGTGTTTGATGATGCCAATTGGAAGCATTAATTGCTCCATTAGTATTAAATTCATCGGACCAAACCAAATCTTTGTAAACAACGTCTACTTGAGCCAAACAAAATTGACTAATTAACAATAAAAAAAATACAACTTTACTTAAATTATTATTTTTCATAATACCTGTTTAATAAAAAAACTACCTAAACAGAAAAATAGTTTTAAAAAGATGATTAATAAATTAGAATTTTAATTTTTCGTTTTTGTCCCAAAGACCCCAATAGGCTCCTACTTCACCTTCTGGGCCTACTTTCCATGATTCGTCAAAGGAAGAAAAATAGAAAATTTCAACGTTATTTTGTTTTGCCCAATTGACAGATTCTATAAAATACCTCATAGCATTTTCATTATTTGCAACAGCTCCTTTTAGAGAACCTCCCTGGCTTGGCCAACCGGTTTCAGTAATAATAACTCGTTTCCCTTGACCTGCATCTTTAGCTGAATTAAACATACTCACCATGTGGGGTAAAGAATATTCTATTGGACAACCTTCCCAATAAGGATAACAGTTTGTTAGTATTATATCGCAAACTACTGTAATATTAGGACGGTGAGAAAACTCATAATAAGCATCAACATATCCTACAGGAATATTAGGCAAAGCTTCTTTGACCCGATTGATATAAGCGATTAATTGCTCCTCGGTTAAATCTCCTCTGTACATCACTTCATTACCTACAGCGGCTACATCTACACAACCTTCTTTTGCAAGAGCAATTAAGCTTTCTATCTCTCTTTCATTAAGTTCTAAATCGTCTCCTAACCAAGCTCCAACAAGGGTCTTAATTCCATTTTCATGTGCTATGCGTGGAATATTTTCGTTTCCTTCTAAACAAGAAAAAGAACGAATCCATTTGGCATACGGTTTTAGAATTTGCACACGACGGCTTACTTGTTCTGCAGTTATAATATCGCCTGGTTTTTGACCATCTTCATATAAGCTAAAACAAATGCCATGCATGCCGCTATTTAAAGTTTCATTCCATATTTCAGATAATCCTTGGGACGAAATAGTTGAATAATCAGTGCTTTGATATGCTGCAAAAAAATCTTCTGATTCTACAGCATTGTTTAATGAAAAATTATGACCTTCTCTATATGACATGACTTATATGATTTAAAATTTAAATTTTTCGTTTTTATCCCAAATACCCCAACCTGTACCCACTTCTCCTTCTTGTTTAGCTTTCCAAGATTCATCAAAAGATGAAAAATAGAAAAGGTCGTTATTCTGATTTTTTGCCCATTCTTGAACTGCAATAAAATATTTCATGGCATTCATTTTTGAAGGCTCCGCTTCTTCCACTTTATCGCCTTTACTTGGCCATCCAGTCTCAGTAATAATTACTTTTTTACCATTAGAAACCTGTTCAGTCATTTCCATCATTCTATTCAAATATGACAATGAATAAGAGATATTTGCTCCTTCCCAGAATGGATAACAATTCGCTAAAATAACGTCACAAGCATTTACTAAAGCGGGTCTATCAAGATATTGATAATAAGCATCAACATATCCAACAGGAATTGAATCTGGCAAAGCATCTCTCACCATTTTAATGTAGTACAACAACTCTTCTTCCGAAATTTCCCCACGATGCAATACTTCATTTCCTATAGCTGCAATATCTACTTTACCTGCAATTGCTAAAGATATCAGGGATTTAATTTCCTTTATATTTTTTTCTTTATCATCACTAATCCAAGCTCCTACTAAAGTTTTTAATCCTTTTTGCTTTGCTAATTGTGGTATCAATTCATTACCATCAGTACATGAAAAAGATCTAATCCACTTTGTATTTGGTGTAATAACATCTAATCTTTTGGCAATCTGATTTTCTGATAAAATGTCACCAATTTCTTGACCTTCAACATAAGGACTAAAACATAATCCGTGTAAACCAGCATTCAAGATTTCGGAAAATTGTGATTTGATTTCAGATTCACTTTTTAGACTCAAATCTAAACCAGTAACTGAATTTAATGCAGTTCCGTTTTTATCTAAAGAAAGTAATTTTCCCGATAAATAGGAAGAAGATTGTTTTTTACCTTGTGCTTTTCTTTTGTCAATAAGATCTCTTACTTCCAATGCTTTGGCTTCATCAATATCATAATCTTTCATTGCCCAAATTGCGGTTAAAGTACCTAATATTGGAATTCCTACGAAGAAAACCCTTAACCAAAACATGGTTTCATCGGTTTGTGTAGCGGCATTGGATTGAAAATGAACAACGGAAAGAATTATACCACTTAATAATCCTGCCACAGCAGTTCCAAATTTCACCATCCACCAATAAATAGCGCCTAAACTTCCTTCTCGTCTTTTGCCCGTATTTAATTCGTCTATATCAATAACATCAGAAGTCATTGACATCATTAAGGTAAAAAGACTACCGATACCAAATGAAAAGAAAGGGAGTGCAAAAAGAAACAAATAAGGTTTTCCGGGAACAAAAAGTAAAAAAAGTAAAATATAACCTATTATTGAAATACCTTGAGAAATCAAAAATGCTTTCTTTTTACCCATAACTTTAGACATCTTTGCAACAATAGGAATTACAACAACGGTAGTGATAATTGCTCCTACACATCCAAATAATGTTGGCCATAATCCAAATCCTTCTTCATTTCCTTTGAACAAATAATATTTGATAATGAAGTAGGAAAAGCCAGCTGTTGTTTGAAAAGCATTAAAAATTAAGAAAGTGGCGATACAAATTTTTCTGAAAGGCTTAATTTCTATTGAAGCTTTTAACCCTTCTTTAATTTCTCCAAAACTACCCAGTATTCCTTTAAAATCAATTGGGCTGTAATTTTCATTTAGTGTAGATTTACTTGGAATAAAAAAGGCTGGAATAGCCGCTAAAATGGTACAGCCTATAGCAACATACACAGACAAGGTTCTAACAGCTACATCACTAGAAGGAAACAATGATTGATCTGCCATGAGAACCCAAAACCAAGGTGCAACAACCCACGCTAACTGACCAATAAGTTGAGAGGTTGCCATAATATTGGTACGCTCGTGAAAATCATCACTCATTTCGTACCCCATGGCAACATAAGGAATGCTAAATATGGTAAGACCAGAATAAAAAATTAATGAAATTACTAAAAAGTACCAAAAATTGTAAGTAACGCCATTTTCAACATACAATTGCCACATTAGGGCGAATGAAATTCCTAAAATAATGGCACCTGCTAACACATATTGTCTTCGCCTGCCCCATTTTGATTTTGTATTATCACTTACATATCCCATTATAAGATCGAATAAAGCATCATAAAACTTTGGAATAAAATAGGTTAATCCAAGTAGCAATCCACTAAAGCCAAGTTTTTCTACTAATACAACAGTAAAAATCCCAATCATAGCTGGAAACATTTGATTGGCTAACATCCCTAGTCCAAAGGCGATTTTTTGGCTCATAGGAACCTTAGTATTTGAATTTTGACTTGACATAATTATTTGGTTATTTATGGTTAATTATTTAGTAATAGAGATTATATTGATTATTTATGGATTGATTACAACTGTTTGTAAAGCTTTTGCGCTAATTGATATACTTTTTGATTTATTATTTAATTGTATTTCAATATTTTGTTTTTCGTCGCTTGGATTGAAAATTGCAACTGCTATACTACCATCAGGATTTTTAACTGCGGTAGTAACAATCTCTTTGTGATTTATTGTACAACCAATCTTCACAGCACCGGGTCTCATAAATTTGCTAAAATGAGCCATCGTGTAATACAGCGGTGTGAAATAAACTTCATCATTTTCTACATCGACAATAACGGGTGCTACACACCAGTTTTTAAACCAATTTGGCCCTCCACCTGTATCTAAAACCATATTCCAATCTATCCATCCATCAACCCAATTGTTTAAACAACCGATGATATCATTGGCATAACGATTGACTGGCGCATATTTAGGATGTAAATATTTTTCTTTTTCGCTTGCCCAATCCCAACCCCAATCAGTAGCTTCTTTTTTCCAATACCAAGCATCGTCGTTCCAATGCGGAATTTCTGAATCAATACAGCCTTCGGTTTCAATTAAATACTTATTTGGTGCTTTCTGGTGGGCATATTGCAAATCTTTTGGGAAAACGGCATAGGTGCTTTCATACCAGTGAATTGCCATTCCATCAAAATATTTTTTGGATGCTTCATCTCGATACATTTCATCAGCCCATTCTTTGATTCCAGCTCTATTTTGGTCGTAACCCAATATCTTAACTGCTCCCCAACCGTCTTTTTCTAATTTTGGTCCCAAATAATTTTGAACAAAATCAGTCATTTCTTTTGGCGAAAACAAGGTGCTTTCCCAATTATTTCCGTTTCCGTGTGGCTCGTTAATAACTGTAATTCCCCAAATATTGATTCCTTCTTTTTTATAAGCATCAAAATATTTCGAAAAATAAAGTGCAAAAGCATCGTTAAATTCAGGTAATAATTTTCCACCTACATATTTTTTATTGTCTTTCATCCAAGGTGGACAAGTCCAAGGCGAAGCAATAATATTAAAACCCTCTTTTGAAATGGCTTTCGCCTTTAGAATCATCGGGATTAAATCGGCTTTATCATCTTCGATAGTAAAATGTTCCATCTGCAAATCGTTTTCCACTTTCGCATAGGTATAATTGCTTAATGAAAAATCACAAGAAGCAATATGGGTTCGGGTTAAAGAATAATTTGCTCCCTCTTCACTAAAATAAGCATTCATTACTTTTTTTCGATTCGCCTCACCTAACTTATTAACCAAATGCGCCGATGCTTCCGTAAAAGAACCACCAAAACCTGTTATCGTTTGGAATTTCTCGTCAGGATTTAAAGTAATCACAACTGGTGTTTCACTTTTTGAAAATTCAGTTATTTTGGTTAATGAGTTTCCTTGTTCCGAAGTTTCATAAACCGTTGCTTTCAGCTCTTGAGAAACTTTACAACTATTCAATGTGAATGCCATACTTATAAATACGATTGAAATTTTAAAACTATATGTATTAAAAATTTTCATTTAAAATTAATTTTTAATCAATTCGGCTGGGGTTTTAACATCCTGCCACAAGGCTTCTTCTTTACCATTATATGTTTTTGTAATGGGTTTTCCATCACGAGTCAATCCCTTAAAAACACCATTATCAACCATTTCCCAAAGACCATATTTAGCTTGTGATTGCAAAGTGATCAAACCAAAATGATTTTCAGAACCCAAAGCATTCCCACTATCTTTCCATTGCTCATCGAAAGCTTCAAAATAGAAGAGCGATATTCCTTCTTTGTTAGACCATTCTCTCATCAAATTATAATACAAAGCCGATTTGTACTCATCAGTTGCTCTAGATCCAGAGTTACCGTAATGATCATTACACATAGTCGCCCAGCCTGTTTCGCCAATATGCACCGGTTTGTTGACTCCTAATGATTTCATGTAATTTACCACACTATTGTATTGGGAAATAGCATAATCTCTTGCTCTCAACATCGATAAATTGATTTGCTCTTTTTGAGACAAATGCTCTTCATTTTCTTTTGTTCCCCAAAAAACGGGATTGTAATGTGTATCGTGCATCGGATAGGTGTGCATCGAAATATAATCGACTGCTTTGATGAGTTGGTTTAAATCCTCCACATGATATTCAGCATCGCCACCACCCCAAGAAGCAAAATTATCGGAACTTGTTATCCAAACTTTCTCGGATAATTTTTGCTCCTTTTTTAGGTTTTGTAAATGATTGACCCATTTCAAAATGATGTTGGGTGCTACATAATAACTCGCCGCCCATTTTACCATCGCCTCGTTCCCCACTGCAATTATCTTGATAATATCAGGATATTCGTTAGTTAATCGAACTGCTTCCTCTATTTCGATTGCATTTCGATCACTTTCCAAATTATGAATTGGAGTCTGATCTGTCCAAGCATTTTTACAATCTATCCATGCGCCAAGCATAACATACATTTCAAAATTAGGTTCTTCTTTTTTTAATCCTTTTATCGCTTCTAATAAATTAACAACTTCTTTGTGATGTACATTATAAGTCCTCAGCACTTTTATATTCATTGCCGACAAGATTTTCAAGTCCTCTTTGATTTGAGCAATGCTAGGCACAACATCTCTAGTTTTTGTTCGATAACCACCATAACTGATGGCTTGATAATTTGAATTGCCTAGTATCTCTTTAGCTGTAATTGCAACAGTTTTTTTTGAATTCATATATTTTTTACTACAAGAAAATAATGTTACTACCAACAAAAGCGATATAACTATTATTTTTTTCATTATTTAAATATTTACAGATACGACAACTTGTTGCACTTCATTTGTTCGTTGAAATATTTTTTGACTCACTTCATGACTCAAAGTACTTGATGAAATAATTTCAGAACTTTCGTTTTTATATTTCACTTCTATTTGAGTTGTATTGGCCATTTTATAAACAATTGGCACTTGACAAATAGTAAATGCTAAACTCCCTTTTTCTAATTTTAATGAAAATGGTTTGTTTTCAAAATCTATAAAATTGACTGTTTCGTCTTCTTGCAAAAATTGATTTTCAGGAATTAAAGTAGGTTCGAATATTAACTTACCCTCAACTACTTTTATGCCCAATTCGCCTTTTCTGGTAAGCACGTCTTCTTTTACTTGACCTGTCATTCCCGGTTGTTGTGCACCTCTATGCATTGGAGTGTGTGAGTAGGGGTCTGTTGGAAATGCGCCATAAACCTCTGGCGTTTTATGAACACCAATTCCTTTTCCTATTTCGTAATAATGATTTGATAAAGCTTCAATAACAGTGCTGTCTTCTTGGTCTTGATGTGCTTTTTCAATTACCTCTAGTACAGACAAATGCAATTTAGAAACCATGTGCCAATAAATAGACCCTAATCCTTCGAAGGCAAAGAAAGTTCCTGATCGACCCGTAAATGCTTTATGATTAAAAACATCTTCGAAAATTTGAAGAATAGCATCGGATTCTTTAACCACTAAATCATGGTATTCATTTTGGTTTTTGAGTAAATCTAAGGCTTCGTTAAGGTAGTTTGCATTGTGGAAATTGCCATTAAAATGGTAGTCTCCCTTAACATCTTTATTAATAATAGCATTATTGTTATTTGCTAACAATTGAGTTAACAATTTCGATTTTTCAATGTTTGCTTTAGAAATACTATTTTTCTCTAAGAACTTTGGTAAATTTTTGTTTGGATACAAAATATAACTGTTTTGATCCGGGCGATACAAAGCACTATTTCGTAAAGATTCAATAATTTCTATGGATTGAGAAGCATTGAGATAACCCGCACTTAAAATCGCTACTTGACCCTCGAGCATTTCGCTCAAATTAGAGACAACAACTGCATCATTTTCTATAGACATTAAATTATAGGCATGAAATAATTTGTCTGGTCTTTGATTGGCATTTATTGTATGTTCTATAAATGCTAAGGATACTTTTGTAAAAGTCTTTAAACCCGCCATAGAATGGGTTCTTTTTTTGCCCCAAAATCCACTGTTATAGACTTGGAAACGATATTCTGAAGCTGCTTTTCCTAATCGATCTACTATATTTTTACGCGCTTTATCATCGATTTTTCCAGAAAGCAAATGTTGGTTTTCAACTAAGCATTCTCTTACTTCATGATAGAATTCGACCATTTCATTAGAAATTTTGATAGTTTCTAATTCAGACGCCTCCAATAATTTTTCAAAAGTTTTTAAAAATCGACGCAAATAACAAAGTGTTACCATCGAAACTCCATTTCCAACCAAGGCGTTGTTAGCATCATTCCATTCTGGTCGTTGCGTGTTCATCCAAATTCCGCCTTCTGGGATGAAATTTGACATTTTCGCTAATACGGTTGCCAAAATTTTCTCGATAAAATTTACATGATAAATATCATCATTATTGTTGCGTAACAAAGCTCCATCAGCACCTATTTTTTCTCTTCGTTCAATGATTTTATGCTCCCAATCATGACTGTATTCAATAGTGTCTTTTGGATTTTTTAAAATATCATCATACGGTTTTATGGTATAAGGAACGGCTGCATAAACAAAACACTCTTTTTCAAAATAAGAATTCAGTTTTCCTGGATAATATTTTTCTATAAACTCTAAAAACTTCAACAAATAAATAATTTGGTGATCGCCCCAATATCCAATATAGGACCAAGGATTATCTGGTTCTATAGCTTCCCAATCGAAACCTGATTTGGTTACTCTATATGGGTTGTATCCGTCAAATGTTGATGCATTTAAAAACTTATGAATCATGCCCTCGATAAAATTCGGATAGGCGTGTGCTAATGCTTCCCAATTCTGGAAAATGTCTCTCCAATTTCCTTCGTAATCCAATATTTTAGAACCGTCTATTTCACTTCGAGTATTGATAGAAAATTTATTCCAAGGACGACTTGGATCTCCGTGTCTTCGGCTAAATTTCAAGGGTAAATATTCTGTACAAAGTCGTTCTAAGTCTTCATCATCTTGATTTTCTAACAAATCAAGTAATTCTACATAAGAAAAGGTGTCATTTAATTTTTGAATAAAAGATTGATGCTTTTCAAAAATTTCACTGTTTGCTTTTTCTAAATATTGGGTAAAATCTTTTTTGCCTATTTGATAATTTTCATCAAAAATCCCACCTCTCATGATGTTGAAAAGCACATTTGAAAAGTGTCGGGTATCAATTAATTTATCGGCTGTAAATTGCAATCCATCGGCAGATGCATTAAGAGCAATAAGATTTTGTTTTCCTAATTCAACATCTTGAACAATTTGCATCTCGAGAGTATTATCATAAACTATCGAATTACAAAGCTGAACTACCTGAGACTGATCTAGATTGACATTGGCAATAATTTTCCAATCTTTTGAAGCATTATGAGGTAAAAACAATTCGTTAGTAATAAAATAAGCCCCTTTTTCACCTTTGATATCGGTTTCACCTGTTGCTTTTTGAAACTTTCTAAAAGCTGGAAGTTGCTTTGAGGAAAGCAAATAAGTTGGGTTTTTCATTCCTATTGACCATACCACATTGGCTTTCAGTGCTTCGCTAGGTTCTGCCTTATCAACAATAATCGCACTCAAAGCATAAATTCCCAAACCACTTTCTGCATGCAATTCGTTTCGTTTGTAGGCATCAACTAGATTACTTGTACTGGATTGCAAATCACTACTCACACCCTGTGGCATAATATTTTGTATCCCATCAAGTACTGTAATGTTGTAGTCTTTATTAGAATGGTTTATAATCTCCGATTTTTTTAAAAATCCAAAAAGATTCGTTGAATTCCATTGGTATCTAAAAGTCAATTGTAAATCATTATGAATTTCTTCAAATATGATTTTATTTCCGTAGAAATTTTTATACAAATTTCTAGTCAAATTGTATTTGTCATTAAATCGTTCGGAGAAGGGCTCCCAAACCAATTCTTTGTTTTCAAATCGAATTTGAAAAATAGTTTTACTACCCGTAACATCAGCAAATTCAGTTATTTTATCATCGGTATAATAGGGAAATAAAGCAAACTCTGCATTTTTTCTACCTGCTGAAAGTCCGCCATTGCTAGAAATAAACATCCAATGATTAGAATCACTCACGATGCTCATGAAAAAAGGACGCATGGCGTCGTTATTGGCTATTTTATAATATTTTTCTCCTTCTAATTCGACTATTTTCATTATTTTATTATTTAACCGTCTAGGATAGACATTTACTGTTTTTTATAAAAAGACTGGTTTACCTATTGGCTTGTTTGTAACTGTTTTTTTGAAATTAAAACCAATTTAAACTTTAGTAAAAAAGTCTAAATTGGTCCTGTCTTTTTTGTAAACTTTCGATCAATTATTATTGATATACCCTCACGTAATCTATGGTCATTGTTTGAGGGAAAACGGTTTCAGCATTAGGCAATCCTGGAAAATTTCCACCAACAGCCATGTTAAGAATCATGTAAAATGGTTGATTAAAAACCCATTCTCCAGGTACGTCTTTCGGAGTTATTTGGTTGTATAACTTATCATCTACATAGTAATTAATGTAATTTTCGCCCCATTCGATGCCAAAAACATGAAAATCGTTATCGAATCTATCATTGATTAAAGTATAGTTTTTAGAAATTGCATTTCCACCAGAATAACCTGGCCCATGAACCGTTCCAAACATTGAAGTAGGTTTACTACCCAGATATTCCATAATATCAATCTCGCCACATTGAGGCCATATAACGGTATCCGAATTGGCACCCAACATCCAGAAAGCGGGCCATAATCCTTTTCCCCATGGCATTTTGATTCGTGCCTCGAAACGACCATATTTTTGAGAAAATTTTCCTTTAGTTAGAATTCTTGCGGATGTGTAAGCAGATCCCAAATATGATTCCTTTATGGCAGTGATTTTCAACATACCACCTTCAACTTTTACATTTTGGGGTAAATCGGTATAATATTGTAATTCATTGTTTCCCCAACCATTGCTTCCAGTACCCAAATTGTAACCCCATAAATCTGGGTTTGGCGCACCTTCTACATTAAACTCTTCGCTCATAACCAACTGTGTTTTTGTAACGACAGTTTGTTTTTCATCGGTTGAACAACTTGAGATGACAAAAAGAGTTAATACCGAAAGAGAAGACTTAAAAAGTATCGCTTTTATAAACATTAAATTTTTATTTATTTTATTCATTTTTTCTTGTTTAAATATTTTATACATGATTGTTATTTTTATTGTTATTAATATTATTGTTATTCTTTATAAAAATACATGTTATCCATATAAAGAGTTTTTACTTTAGAAGATTTTATGTTTTCAATGATTATTACACTTACACCTGTCTTATCCAGATTTGCTATATCTGATTTTGCTCTGATAGGAACTTTTATTGTTGCCCATACTCCTGCTTGAAATCCAGTATCTGGAAAAACAACTGGAGCTCTTGCATCTAGTTGATAATTTTGACCAATGCGGTTTTGTTGAAAAGTATTAGGCTTAGTACTTTCATTCTTAAATGTTAGAAGAAGATCAATATCAGAAGGTAGCTCAAGCATTAAGATATCAACACTAAAATGCGTCATCTCCGAAATATCTATAGGATTTTTAGGCCCAGTACCAACATAATTAAGATTAGTATACTTTAATACATTCTGGCTGCTTATAACAGTTAAACCGCCTTCCGTTTTTTGTCCTGGGAGCCAATTTCCATTATAAAATTGTACGGGTATATTAGCATATTTGTCGCAAAATACTGAAATCACTTCACTTTGAGGTAAAATAGGGTCTGGAGCAATAGGAAATATTCCTGAAACTTTAACCGTCAAAGAACCAACTGCACTAACCCCTGCAATAGAACCTGTTATTTTTGATGTACCTACACCATGAATGGTTACAATACCTGCATCACTTACTGTAGCAACATCAGTATTAGATGATACAAAAGAAAAGTAAGATGGTGCGACAGTAATCTTTTGATTAACCCCAGAGGCCATATTAAATGTTTGTGATAACGAATAATCAGCCATGCTAAAACTATTTCCTAAGAATTTAATATCTTCTTTGTCCTCACCATTAGAAATAAGAGGTCTTGGATGTGCTAAGCTTCCTAATTTTTCAAACTTAAGTTCGTCAATCCAGAATATAAAACCTTTACCTTTTGTACCTTGAGTATTTGCAGCATATCTAAACATACCTCTTTCTTTTACTAATTTTGAAGCATCAGGCATTGGAATAATATATTTTGCCCAAGTAGTTCCAAGACTTACACCTTTAATAGTTGCCTGATATCTATTTTCGCCAAAATCCTCACCAAAACCAAATTCTAAATTAGTAACACCATGTGGTGAGGCTTTTGCCCAAAAAGTAAGTGCATCATAGCTAGTCAAATCACGTCCCAAACCATCTACAATAAAAGCAGCTCCTGCATAATTCCCTTCAGGATTGTCTGCATTAGGCACATCAAATCGCATGGAAACAGTACTATTGTAACCTTCATTTTTATCAATTGTCCAAGCTGCAAATTTAGATCCCACTGGATTAGAAGCGTCTGGACCATAAGGTTTATAAAAATCAGTACCCATAGCTGTTGGAGCATCTATAAAAACCTCTGCTGTATTAGAGTCTTTAGGATCTTGTAAATTTTTATCTTCAGTTTGACAGCCAAAAACGAATAGAAAACTCAAAAGACACAAACCTATCTTATGAAATTTAATAATTGAGCATTTAATGACTATATTTTTATACACCTTGAATTTTTTAAAATTTTGAATTTATCTATTAATAAAAATAAATATTATCGACTAAGAAAGATGCTCCATTATTAGAAACAAAAATAACAAAGCCTAAATTATTTCGATTAAATAAACCCGATCCACCACCACCAGTGGATAACGTAAACTGATTTAAAGGTATATCAATACTAACCCAATTATTCTGAACTAATTGGTTAGATAAAATATAACCACCAGCAGAATCATTGCCTCCTCCATCAATATTATCAGGGCCAAAGTCTTTTAACTCTATTCTTAGGTCTGATGCAGCAGCATTTTTCAGTTGAATATCTAAATGTATCATTGTCTTACTAGATACATTTAAAGTACCATTCCACCCTAAACCAACAAAACCAATATTTTGATAACTTAAATGTTTATTATTTGCAAAGTTCTCCTCAGAAATATTTAGAGTATTACTACCTCCTGCAAAAATTCCTGGATCAAATCCAGCTACTCCTGAATAAGCATCACTAAATATGGAATTTACATTAAGTTGAGGTAATGAAGGGTTTGGTGCATTGACAAATGCTGAACCTGCATTAATTTTAAGAGAACCTTTGGCATTCACACCTCCTAAAGTAGCAGTAATAGTTGCGGTACCAATACCAACGATTGTTACTACACCTAATTCATCAACTGTAGCTATGTTATCATCCGAAGAAATGAATGTAAAGTAAGATGGTTCTACAAATACTGTTTGATTTAGACCAGAAGCCATATTAAATGTTTGAGTTAGACCTGTTAAAGGTATTTTTGAGCCGATAAAGGTCTGCTTAACAACATCAACTCCACCCATTATTTTAGGTTGAGGTCGTGCAATTGTCCCCAATTTTTCGAATTTAAGTTCATCAATCCAAAACGTATACCCTTTATTATTTGTTCCTTGCGTACCCGCAGCGTATCTAAACATTCCTTTTTCGTTTATTAATTTTGAAGGATCAGGAATGGGAATAATAACTTTTGCCCAATTTGTACCTACACTAATATTCTCAATAGTTGTAACATATTTATTTGGAAAAAAGTCTTCACCGAAACCAAATTCGCCAATAGTAACTCCCTGTGAGGCTTTAATCCAAAAAGTAAGTGCATCATAGCCTGATAAATCACGACCCCCACCGTCAACTCTAAAAATACCTCCAGCATAATTCCCCTCTAAATCGTCTGCATTAGGCACGTCAAAACGCATCGAGGCATTCCCTTTGTAACTTACTTCTTGGTCAACTGTCCAAGCAGTAAATTTTGAACCAGGAGGATTATCTGGACTTGGACCATATGGAAAATAAAAATTAGTCCCCATACCAATTGGACCATCCGTGAAAATTTCGGCTAATTTTGACTTTTCAACAACTTGTAAGTCGGAATCGTCTGTTTGACATCCAAAAATGAGTAGTAAACTCATTAAGAGGAAGCTTGCTTTTTTTGATTTAAAAATTGAATATGTTTTCATTTATATAAATTTATTAATTACCGATATTAATTTGAAGGTAGGTTCTAATTTCCCATTCTTGTCCCTGTGGGAATCCAACTGGACTCAACACAGGAACGGCAGGATACGTATTTGCTGGAACGAAAGTTGTTGAATTTCTTGGAGAATATTGATCTAATGAACGCCATGTTCCTCGAATACCAATTCTTGTTCCAGGTAGTACAAACCAATCTTGTTTACCAATTCCAAAAGAAACATCTGTCATGAATTGAAGTGGGAAAGTTAAATTATAATCTCTATGATAATCAAATGGTCCCCAATCGTTTATTTTTAAAGAATGATTCACTTTCACTTTTTTATAAATCATTCGAATGTCAGTACCAAAACGTTTGATTGTTCTTGCATCAATTCCATTCCCTTGCGATGGCCCGCCGTAGATTGTGGCAATTATTCCTAAATCAGGGCTAAGCTTGGACACAACTCTTACATTGGTTTCCCATAAATCTTTGGCTGGAGCAGCTCCTTCGAAAGCAAAAGCAGTTCTATTAGCCAAGAAACCAATTGCAGCATCTTGTGTGGTAGAAAAATGACGGAAAATAAATCCAGCACTGATGGCTAGTTTAGCGTCTTCAGAACGGTCATTATCCCAATCATACATCCAAGTACCAGGAGTAGTGTCAAAAGTTAATAATAATTCGGCGGCTATTTGTTTTCTATTTCCTCTCACTATGAATGGATCAGTCACAATATTTCTAGCTCTACCATCCAAGACATCAGTTGTAACTGGCCCCTCGATTGGTTCCTGCCATAAGAAGTTAGGTGCTATTTGTAATTTACCTATAGTGTAAGTTGCACCAGTTAAAAAGTTATATTGATTTCCACTACCACTTTCTTTTAAGTGCCAACCCGTAAAAGTTTGTGTCAAATCAGCACCTCCACCAGCAACTAATCCTTGAGCCGCAGCTTGTCCGTACCAATTGAATTTACCCCCTGTGTAAGTAATTTTAGTCTTTCCACCAAAATTGTCCTTAGATTCAATCTTTTTGGTAAAAGCTTGATTGCCTCTTACAACATCATATTCTCTTCCGTTAAGAGGTTGACCCGCCCAAATACCCCCTAAATCAAAGCTAAACTTACCTAGTTTTCTATTAGCGTGTAAAGTAAATCGTCTAGTTTTTGGTTGCGGTATTGCTATAGATGTATTTGCAACACTCTGCTGTTCTATATCTTCGTGAAAAACTCCAGTTACATCAAAATTCTTAATTTTTTTACTGTATTTAAGTAACACCGCAGGGTTAGCTCCCCACCACAATTGTGGTCCAAAAGCCAATTTAAATCCACTAAATTCTTTTTTTCCTTCCACTTCCATCCCAAAAGGAGCAATACCGTTGTAGATGTCAATGTTAGGTCCATAATTAGCCTCAGGATACAAACCGAAGAAATCACCTTCATAACCCCAATGGTAGTGACCCGTTCTATAAAATGCATTTAAATTGAATAATTTTTCATCCCATTTAACATTCGCTCTATATACTTGAACACGGTTATTATCACTTAAAGTTACAGTACTATTATCTGTGCCCTTTAAAAGTACAGGGCCACCTCTGTTTTCATAAAATATTTGATCAATGGGGTTCAACGCTACATTACCTAAAATGTTAAAATCCACATTCGCCGTCAAATTAGACGAAGGACTTCCTTCGACTCCAATAAAATAAGATTGCATATGATCGAATCCAAGTTGATTGGGAGTAGTGGTACTATTAGTCTCTGCAGTTGAAGGGGTTGTGATTAAATTCCCCCCTGTATTGAAAGTGGTAAACTCAGCCGCTAATCTTGAGAATTTTATATTTCCACCTTGTTGACTTTCTAAAGCGGCTTTATCGCTTCTTGCTTTTAAAGTAGCATCCATCAATTGAACTCCCGACAAATGACTATTTAGAGTTGTTATTGAAGCACCACTAGCATAAGGATTAAATTGGTGTACATCTTTCAGAATATAATACGCCGAACGTGGATACAATTGATAATTTCCTTTGGCATTTGTTGGTCCTTTAGCACAAATTCCAAACCATTCTTCATTCATATTATTCTCTCCTTTTGCATAATCAAAGGTGTATCCTCCGTTAGACCAAGAAGCGTTAGAATCATGAACATCTAATAATTTAGTTTGACCAAATTTCCACCAACCATCACTGAATTGAAATGTAAAACCTCCTAGAGAATTACCTGATTTGCCCATGCCTGCAGCGTTCTCATAAATTTCTTTCCAATTTCCTTTTAATATTTTGGCTTGTCCGTTTTGATCTTCGGCATTTGCAATTGCGTTGAATGAATCAGAACCAAATTCTGACAATAAAACCGGTTTACCATATTCTTTTTTCACCCGCTCATACATATCGCCAAACGAAATTCCGCGATACACATTGACTCCCAAAATATCAACATCCTTACATTCTTTGGCAATAATATCTAAAAACAATAAATCTCCATTACAGATAGACATTGGATGAGAACCATCGATAGCTTTCATTGCCACAACAGCCTCGTTGAATAAAGAATACATGTATTGAGCACGCTTGGTAGATTTTCTATCTTTTACAGGAATATTTTCGGTTTCTGCACCGTCCCAAAACAAACCATAGTTGTTTTCGTTCCCTAACAAGAACAAAAGCAATCCTTTTGTATCTTTATATTCAGTTGCCATTTCTTTTACTTCTTTCAAAAGCAATTTACGTGTCTTAACATCTGCATATTCTGTTGTTGGCACCCAAGCTCCGTCAATGGTCAAACCATAACGACCAAAAGAATGGTTTAACATGGTGTATATTCCGTAATTAGTGTATACATATTCAATCCATTTTTTTGGCATACCGCTGTATACTCTAATTGTATTGACACCCATGTTTTTCAACAATGACATTTCATCGTCTAAGGCTTGTTGAATAACACTCTCTGGCTGAGTCCAAAGGCTGTACGAATAATTTGTTCCAATTGGGAAATAATCCCAGTTCATTCCATTAATCATTAAGTCATTCCCGTTGACTTTTAGTTTTATTCCAGCTTCACTCTTATCAAGAGTTACCTTGTCAGCTTGTGAAAAGGTGGTTAATGAATAAAACCACAAGGTTAGTAAAAAGAATATTTTTTTCATAGTTATTTATAGTTGGTTTAAATTTTCGAGTGAGTTTAAAAAAATGAATCATTCCTTTTGTTGAATTGAATTCAAATTAGTGTTAAATACATTTTCAATGAGTTCTATTTAAAATTAGCGATATATCTTGAATCAAAGAATATGGAATTTATTTGCCAATAAACTAAGAATAGTTTAGGCTTGAAGAAAAAAAATAATGTTTTGGTTAATTTCATAATACTAAAATTATTGGTTATTAAATTATCATATTTGAAGCAAAAGTAAAATTATATTTCCATATTCTTAGTGACCACCGTTATAAATTAATCATACAAAAACACATCAAAACTGTTTAATTTCTATACAAAAACACATCAATTAATATTTAAATAATTGATTTTAATTATTTTAAAAAATAAAAATCATGATGTGTAAAAAAATAATTAGCTCTTAAGCGCTTACAATTCAATAAAATATACGATATTAGCTTTACAACAAAACACAAGCCCTTATCAATTCCCAAAAAAACCAAAGATTTGAATGAAAAAGCAAACTAAAATAGAAAGACTATTAAGATTAGCATTTTATAAAAAACCGTTGCTTTTATTACTTTTTTTTATCTTCGTGACCCCTTTTTATGGTCAAGTTAAAAGCATTGGGCTTCCTGAAATTAAGAATTATAAAAGAACCGATTATCAAGGAGGAACTCAAAATTGGGATATTGATCAAGACAAAGAAGGCAATATGTATTTTGCCAATAACAATGGTCTTTTTCAATTTGACGGGACATCTTGGCACAAATACACCCTACCCAATCTATCAGTAATACGAACTATTGAAATTCAAGATTCTGGAAAAATTTTCGTTGGAGGTTATAATGAGTTTGGTTATTTTAAGCCAGATGAAAAAGGGAAACTGGTATATTTTTCTTTATCCCGATTTTTAAATACTCGAAATGACAATACAGAAAACACCATCGATATTATTTGGAAAATACACATCAATAAAGGAGAGGTAATTTTTCAATCCTTTGGCGCTTTGTTTATTTATAAAAACAATAGTATAAAAACAATCAAGGCTCCCTCAAAGTTCCATTTTTCATTTCAAGTAAAAGACAAGCTGTATTTCCAAGATATGACTTATGGAATACTAGTTTACAAAAACAACAAACTTTATCCCATTGCGGGTTCAACACTATTTAACGCTACTCAAGTATGGGGGATGTTTGAATTAGGCAATGCTAAAATGCTAATTGCCACACTAGATAAAGGTCTTTTTATATATGAAAATGGCAAGTTCAGTTCTTGGAACACTGAGGCTAATAATTTTATATTAAAAAATAGTTGCTTGGGTGGCGTGTCGATGATAAACAACTATTTTGTATTGAATTCTGTTCGAAACGGTATAATTGTTTGTAACGCTTCAGGACAAATAATACAGTTAATTAATCTCAAAAAAGGTCTTCAAAATAATACTGTTCTTACTTCTTATATTGACAATAAAAATAATCTTTGGCTCGGACTTGATAATGGAATTACTTTCATAAACGAAAACTCTCCTTTTTCACGTTTCGGGTTTAGTTATGATATTAGTACCGTTTATGCTTCTGTAATTCACGAAGGTTTTTTATATGTTGCCACAAATCAAGGCGTGTTTTATCATAGCTGGAATGTTCATTTCAAAGAAGAACCTTTTGCCTTAGTAGAAGGTACTACAGGACAAGCTTCAAACATTCAAGTCATCGATGGTCAATTAATATGCTCTCACAACCGAGGAGCATTTGTAATTGAGGGAGGTAAAGCTACCAAAATATTAGACAATGTGGGCTATTGGGTATTCAAAAAAATTCCTAATAATCCAAACGCAATGATTGGTTCAAATTATAATGGGTTTGCATTGTTTGTGAAAGGTTCAAATGGCTGGCAATTTTCAAATCAAATTGAAGGTTTTTACAAATCAGTTGGTGAATTTGAGATAGATGCAAATAATATTTGGGTAAAAAAAGACAATTTACTGTATCAAATTGCCCTAACTAATGATTTCAAAATTTTTAAAGATATAAAAACATACAACTATTTATCGAATGACGACAAAGGTAATTTCAGTGTTCAAAAGATAAATAACTCCATTTATTTTAAAACCAAGCGATTTTTTTATAAATACGCCCAAAATAGCAATGTGTTTTATGTAGATAAAAATGCTAGTAAATTATTCGAAGCAATTTTAAACACCTCAACTATTCGAGAAGATAATTATGGAAATATATGGTATGCTAAAAATAGTGGCTTGGGGGTTTTGATGAAAAAAAGCAAAAATAACTATACGCTTATTGAAGCTCCATTTTTCAATTTAACCCAAAATTTAGTTTTAAATAATCTATCCGTAAACACTATAAACTCTGAAAATATATTCTTCGGTTTTACGGAGGGTCTTGTGCATTATAATTCAAAAGTTTCAAAAGAATTCATGTCAAAACCAAAAGCATTTATAAGAAGTTTTTGTTCCAAAAAAGACACTATTTTTTACGGAAATGGAAAAAGTAAGACCGAAAGATATAAAATTCCTTATCGTTCCAATCAAGTAAAATTTGTATTCTCTTCCCCAACTTACGAAAATATTGAAAACGTAAAATACGCCTATCAACTAGAAGGTTTTGAAGATAAATGGAGTAATTGGTCTACATCTTCAATTAAAGAATATACCAACCTTAGAGAGGGCAATTATGTCATGAAAGTGAAGGTGTTAAATGGTTATGGAATCGCATCGGACGAGGCTAATATTGAGTTTAATGTTTCTCCTCCGTGGTATAGACACTTTTTAGCCTATCTGTTTTATATTATCACGCTAGCAACTATCATTTATTATATTAGATTACGATTACAAGCTAAAATAAGAAAAAACAAATACTACCAGACCATAGAACAAAGGAGAATTTATTTAGAAAAAGAGTCTAAAATCAGACAAGAACAATTTGATTTAGAAAAAGAAATTGAAAAACTTCAAAACGAAAAACTAAAAGTAAAAATCCTAGCCAAAGACAAAGAACTAGTAACTAACTCTTTGCAAATCGCTAAGAAAAATAAAATTTTAAATAATATCATCCAGAAACTAAAAGATATCAATGTAGAATCGTTTGATGAATCTGCTAAATCCCAACTCACTAAACTAAACAAAAGTATTGTTAAGGAAGTAAATTCAGATCATAGTTGGAAAGACTTGGAAAAACACATCAAAAATGTACATTATGACTTTTTGAAAAGATTGAAAGAACTATGTCCTACAATCTCACCCAGAGAATTGGATTTATCTACTTATTTATTAATGAATATGTCTACTAAAGAAATAGCCGAAATCATGAATATATCGAATGGTGGAGTAGAATTAGCGCGTTACAGATTAAGAAAAAAACTAGAACTTAACAACAAGGAAAACCTTACTAGTTACTTAATAAGCATCTAAACAATACAGAAACACCGTCTAATTTAGACGGTGTTTCTGTATTGCTACTTAGTGTTCAATCTATAATTTATAATGATTCATTAGCATTTTTTCATACATTAAATCGGGTAAAATTCTCTTTAATACAATTGAAAATTTTTGCATAAAAGCACCCACTTTATAATGAATTTTTGGTTGTGAATTTTGAATAATTTTATAAACAGCCTCTGCCATTTCAATTGGATCACTTCCGCCATCTACATGCTCATCCATCATTTTTAAAATATTCGAATAAGATGTTTCGTAGGCAGATCCCTTTATTATTGGAGCGTGATACCGGCTAGATGCAATATTGGTAGCAAAATCACCCGGTGCAATATTTGTTATTTGAATATTAAACGGCTTAACCTCCATCCGCAATGCCTCAGTTATCAATTCTAAAGCTCCTTTTGATGCTGAATAAACACTCCGATAAGGCAATCCCATATACCCAGCAATCGAAGTTACATTGATAATTAATCCAGATTTTTGCTTACGCATTTGAGGCAGAACTGCTTTCATGACCTCAATTGGTCCGAATAAATTAGTTTCAAAATTATTTTTTATTGCATCCATTGGAATTTCTTCTAAAGGACCTGTGATACCAACACCTGCGTTGTTAATTACAATATCTAGTCGTCCTGCGACCGAAATTACTTTTGCTACTGCTTTACGAATACTTTCTGCATTTCTCACATCCAAGGGTACCAATGGAAAAACAGAGTCTAAAACCTGATTTGGATTTCTACTGGTTCCATAAACTACAAAGCCATTTTGTTGCAAAAAATCACCTATAGATTTTCCAATTCCTGATGAACCTCCTGTGATTAAAACTACTTTACTCATTTTTTTGAAATTAGATTTAGGTAAAAATAAAAAAATCTTCCATAAGGAAGATAAAGAATACAAAAAATATGATTACGCAACAGTTAAAACATCTTGCCTTACAATAACTAAAAAATGGCAAGCGACCTACATCGCACCGCTCAACCACGTACCCTTGCTATGTTCCCATCCTGGGGGATTCTGCAGGAGCTGGTCGTGTAGGACTTG
>JAYVIN010000055.1:0-35241 GCA_043770135.1 Flavobacterium sp.
GCTTAAAATTGCATTGTTCATTTTTATAAAGTCAATGAATACAACACTTTAAGTGCAAATGGGAGGGTTGAATGAAAAGTTGTAGATAACTTGTATATATACGATACAAACATTCGTATATACACCCAAAATCGGGTAGATTGGCGAATGTTTGTTTCGCTTTTCTATCTTTCAAATATATACTTTTTTTCTTATAAATTTTTAGCCCGGCTTTTAAATTAGTGTAAACAATTGAATTTCAGTTCAAATTTGAGGTTCAGAGAACAATCACGAGACTATTTTGCTTTTAAGAGTTATTCCTAGTCCGCAAAACTATTTTTGTGAGCTGTGACATTTTTTTCAAAACGAAAAAAAAATCACAAAAGTTGTGACAAAATTTTCATTTCAAAAAAAAAATCACAAAAGTTGTGACAAAATTTTCATTTCAAAAAAAATGCAACAAAAGTTGTTGCAAAAAATTTGTTTTGAAAAAAATGTCACAAAGTTGAGGTGTTTTTTATACTTTTTATAAGTAATTCGCTTTTACAGCAAAATAAATTAAATTTTTCCCAAATAGGGAATTTTTTTATATCTTTGAACATTAAAATCAATTTTGTTGACAATCCCGAAGATTTGGGAACTGTTCTAGACAAGATAAATGCCGAAATAAATGGATTGTTTTAGGTAAATCACTTTTATCATCGCTACAATAAAACCCTTTTTATAGAAAAAATAAATATATTTTTTTAGAATCAAATTCGAAAGGATTTGAGCGGAGTGAAATATATAAATTATCTCTTCAATGTAAAATGCCCCTTAAATTCTTTTCCATTTTTTCTTTTAACAACAAACCAATAATCATCTGATGGTAATAAATATCCATTATAAGTTCCATCCCAACCAATACTATTTGAGTCAAAATTTGATATTAATTTTCCAAATCTATCATAGATATAGATTTCCGTTTCGGGTTCATTTTCGGAAAATTTAATTTTCCAATTTTCGTTAAAACCATCTTGATTTGGTGTAAAAAAATTATTATAAGTTAACAATAATACCTCTTCATTAAAAACGGCACAATTATTTTTATCTCTAATATATACTTTATATATGCCAGGAAACAAATTTTGAAATAAATTTTCATTTTGATATGAAATACCATCTAATGAATATTCGCAATCTGCATAACCCACAACTGCAATAGAAATTGAATTTTCTTTAAAAGTCCAATCATTTGTTTTTATAGTTACAATATTTGGAAAACTCACATTTTCATCAAACACATTTACAATGAAACTACCAATTGAAGAACAGCCTGTCAATTTATTAGTTAGCGAAAATATAATTTTTTCTTGTTTTGTATTTATGTAGTAAGGTAATGATATTGAATTTATTTGCGACAAAGCATCATAGTCCGATTGATAATAAACAACACTATATTCATTTTGGTTTAAACCTTTCAAAATAATTTCTTTTTGATTTTGAAGATTTACTTCAACATTAATTGCTCCACCATTTTTATGACAATAAATCAAATCATTAGGTTGATTGAAAACTGGATTAGAATTAATATTAATTCCAAAGGAAAAATAGCTCACACAACTTGTTATTGTATTGTAAACTCTCACATAAATATTTGCAAAATTGCCTGCTAAAATATATATATCAGGCAATAGATTAATTGTATTTACGGCATTAATCATCGATTCATGAAAAGTCACAACTAAATTGTTTTGACTTCCGATTATTTGATTTTCTAAAAATTTTAGATTGAAAAGATTTGAGTTCAAATCATTAAAACAATTATTTAAGTTTTTTGGTATGGTATATTTAGGTGGTGTATTTACAACTAAATTTATGGGTATAATTTCTGATTGATCCGTAACTAAATTTTTTATACCAATATAAATTGTTTGTCCTCCCGAAACTGTATTTATCCATGAATTTGGCAGTGGATTAATATTGTTTTGAGCGTTCAAAAATGATTCGTATGCATTAGCCGAATACTGAACTCCTTCATTTTTACCTGCAGAACCATACCATTTTTCACTAGAATAATTTCTCAAAACAGTATTAAAAACAGGTAAATTCAAATCAGGAGAATTGAATTTAATTTCATATAAAAAATCAGGATGGATTCCATACAATTTTCCAAGTTCACTAGCAAGTCCGTAAGTAGGATAAGGTATGTCGCCTAAATCAACATGAGAAACATAATCATTATTGGAATCAAGCGAAACTTTATAAAGTTTACAACTTCCGCCGATATTCCATGCAATAAACATTTTACCAGAATATATTACAAAATCCCCAGCTGCTATACCTGATCTGAAATCATGCCATATTGAGCTAATTGAAAAATCTCCGCTTGACTTGTGTACTTTTGAATCAAATCCTCCAAAATACATATTATTATCATTGTCAAATGAAAGAGAATTTACGACTCCTGATAATTTAAAATCGTAAGTGTTTACAACTTTACAAGTTGAATTATTAATCTTATGAATATTTGTAGATTCACAAACAAAAATTTCATTGTTTAAATTGGCTGCAATATCAAATGTTGACCAACTCACACCTGGCACAGAACACATAAAATTAATTTGCGGAACTGAATTCAATTTATTTACTAGATACACACCTGATGCGCTTGTACATATATAAATCCCACCATCAAAACCAATCTTTACACTGTATTCGTTTAAAACATCATTTTTAATTTGTTCTATATTAAAGTTCAGAAAGCCATCCTCATCTTCATCACAAAAAGTATAACTATTATTAAATTGTGTTAATTTTACTTGACTTTTAAGGGTTTCAAATCTCTTTGAAAAAACAAGTTCGTCTTTTGTTTGTCCAAAAAAAATTACATGAAAAAAGAAAAAAACTATTTGAATTTTTATTTTAGACATATAAAAAACTTTAAATAATTGTAATGTTTATAATTTCAGAGATTAAAAAACAAAAAAAAATCCAAATTGCTTTGGATTTTTTTATTTCTGAATCAATTTATCATTTCAAAGCTTCAACTTTAGTTTTTACTTCTTCTAGTGAACCTTCAAAAGTTTCGGTGTTAGAAGTGCCATTTGTAGTAGTTGTAATACTAGCTTTAACTTTACCATCAACGTTTGTTTTTTCGATAGTCACTTCATTGGTAACTGCTTCATCAACTACGGTAGTTGTTGTGTTCATATATTCGCATGTTGTGCTTTTACATCCTTTCGCTTCACATTCTTCTTTAGACATTGAAGTGCATTCTGTTGTCATTTCTGTACAACAAGAAGGGCTATTTGCAATATCCGAATGGCTTCCGCTTCCTAAAATTGGAGCAATAACCAATCCTATTAAACAAGTTAATTTGATTAAGATGTTCATAGATGGTCCAGAAGTATCTTTGAATGGATCTCCAACAGTATCTCCTGTTACGGCTGCCTTATGAGCATCAGAACCTTTATAGGTCATTTCACCATTAATTAGTACTCCTGCTTCAAAAGATTTTTTAGCATTATCCCAAGCACCACCAGCATTGTTTTGGAAAACTGCCCAAAGTACACCAGAAACAGTAACTCCTGCCATATATCCACCCAACATTTCGGCAATTAATTGATTGTTATCTCCGTAAACTAATTTTCCTAAAAGTACAATTGCAATCGGAAAACCAATAGTCATAATCCCTGGCAACATCATTTCGCGTAAAGCGGCTTTGGTCGAAATATCAACACATTTTGCATACTCTGGTTTTCCAGTTCCTTCCATAATTCCTGGAATTTCTTTAAACTGACGACGCACTTCGTACACCATATCCATTGCTGCTTTTCCAACAGAATTCATCGCTAAAGCAGAGAATACTACTGGTATCATTCCACCAACGAATAACATGGCTAATACTGGTGCTTTGAAAATATTAATTCCATCAATTCCTGTAAAGGTTACATAAGCAGCAAATAAAGCTAAGGATGTTAATGCGGCCGAAGCAATAGCAAAACCTTTTCCAGTTGCTGCGGTTGTGTTACCAACAGAATCTAAAATATCAGTACGGGTACGCACTTCTTTTGGTAATTCACTCATTTCGGCAATTCCACCAGCGTTATCCGATATTGGTCCGAAAGCATCGATTGCTAATTGCATTGCAGTAGTAGCCATCATAGCAGAGGCAGCAAGAGCCACACCATAAAACCCTGCTAAAGCATAAGTCGACCAAATAGCTGCTGCAAATAATAATACCGTAGGGAAAGTAGAAATCATTCCCGTTGCTAAACCAGCAATTACATTAGTTCCTGCTCCAGTTGATGATTTTTGAACAATTGCTAAAACTGGTTTTGTACCTAAACCTGTATAATATTCGGTTACAGATGAAATTGCTCCACCTACAAATAATCCAATTAAAGAAGCATAGAAAACTCTCATTGAAGAGATTTCAAGCATTCCTTCACCAAAGAAACTCATTGTCATTACTTCTGGCAACATGTATTTTACTAAAACATAACAAGCAATTGCTGTCAACACAATTGACAACCAGTTTCCAATATTTAATGCTTTTTGAACTTGTGCCTCTTTTGCGTTATCGTCCGATATTTTAACAACCATCGTTCCGATAATAGAAAATAAAATTCCGAAACCAGCTATCGCCATTGGCAATAAAATAGGTCCAATGCCGCCAAAAGCATCTTGAATGTTTCCACCCATGTCTTTAATTACATAATTTCCAAGAACCATTGCGGCAAGAACCGTTGCTACATAAGAACCAAATAAGTCAGCACCCATTCCAGCAACATCACCTACATTGTCCCCAACATTATCTGCAATTGTAGCAGGATTTCTTGGATCATCTTCTGGAATACCAGCTTCCACTTTACCAACTAGATCCGCTCCAACATCGGCAGCTTTGGTATAAATTCCGCCACCAACACGAGCGAACAAAGCAATAGATTCAGCTCCAAGAGAAAAACCAGCTAATGTTTCTAGAACAATTGTCATATCTTCGGTAGAAGTCCAAACGCCATTCATAAAATAATTGAAAAATATAATGAAGAAACCAGTTAAACCAAGAACTGCAAGACCTGCAACTCCTAATCCCATTACGGTTCCACCTCCAAAAGACACTTTTAAAGCTTGTGGCAAACTAGTACGAGCGGCTTGTGTGGTTCGAACATTGGTTTTAGTTGCGATTTTCATCCCCATATTCCCAGCTAATGCGGAAAAGAATGCACCGAAAATAAAAGCAACTACTATTAATATATGTGTTGTTGGTACTAAAAACGAAATTCCTGCCAAAACAATACTCGCTAAAACAACAAAAATCGCTAATAAACGGTATTCTGCTTTTAGGAAAGCTAATGCCCCTTCGTAGATGTAATCTGAAATCTCTTTCATCTTGCCGTCTCCAGCGTCTTGTTTTAAAACCCAACTTCTTTTGATTGACATAAAGATCAATCCGATGATTGCCATAACTATAGGCACGTAAATCATTATTGTATTCATAAATTTAAATTTTTTAAAAATTTTTCGGGAACAAAAATACTAAAATTAGGGTGCAAACGTACTATAATGAAATTAAAAAAGCAATATTCTCATATTAGAATATTGCTTTTAATGAAAATATAATGTGAAAAATTTATTTAATACTGAATAATCCCTCGGGTTTGTTGGGAATTTGATTAAAACGTTCGGTACATTCCTCAATAATAGCCAATGCTTCACCCAAATCGCCCCAGCCTTCCACATCCACTATTTTATTCTCTAAATCTTTATAGACTTGGAAAAAATGTTCAATTTCTTTTAATAAATGCGGATTGATATCCGACAAATCGTTTAATGAATTCCATATTGGATCCGAAACAGGTACACAGATTATTTTTTCGTCTGGTCCTTTGTCATCTGCCATGTGAAAAACCCCAATTGGCTTTACTTCCATTACACAACCCGGAAAAGTAGGCTCGTTTATTAAAACCAAAACATCTAGTGGATCACCATCTAAAGCCAACGTTTCTGGAAAAAATCCGTAGTCTGCGGGATACATCATAGACGAAAACAACATTCTATCGAAACGAATTCTTTTTATTTCGAAGTCATATTCGTATTTATTTCTACTTCCTCTAGGTATTTCGATTAATACATCGAAAGTATTTATTTTGTCTGCTGCCATGTTTTTATTTTTTCTAATTTATGATTGCAAACTTAGATAATCCTTATCTTTTTTCAATGAAAAAATCATGTTATCTGTGTTATTAAACTGTGACAAAAATGTCTGAATTTAAAAATAAAATCCAAACGAACCTTTCACGGTAAAATTTGGCGATTCTGGTAGGTTTCTGTAATTTCCTCTCCAACTAAAATCGATCCTTAAAACTTTAAAAATATTTCCAATTCCTGCACTGTATTCAAAATAGGGTTTTTCGGGAGCTTTATAAATTAAACCAGAAGCATTAATGGCTTTATTGGCGTCAGAAATAGTTCCGTAAACGGCTTTAACAGCTATAATTTCTCTCCAATTTAATTTTCGCATAAAGGGAATTCTCGAAAAAAACCGTCCATTAAAATTATGGTTCCACTGTAAAGTAGCGTACTCGTCGGTTACAAATTCATAAAAATTTAAATTATTAAAGGTATTATCTATCGAAAAGTAAGTTTGATTTCCTGGAATAACACTCATTAAACCCAAAGGTATTGTTCCAAAAGTTTTTCCTAACTCTACAATTACATTCGAACGTCCTAATGGCCCTATAATTATGGGTTGTTTATAATATAATTGCAGTTTTTCATATTTAAAATCACTATTAAAAAGCCCTTTAAATCCGTGGCTGTAATTGACGAAAAATCGACTGTAGGGACTGTCGGCAAAATCTCTTTCGACTCCATACCCAATAGCTTTTCGATTGGGTGTGTATTCTATTTGTAAATTGACTTCGGATTGTTTTACATCACTTCTTGTAATTGTATTGAGAGCATCTGTGTAATAATCTAAGCTAAAAATTGACGAGGCCGAAACCAATGTTCGATAAGAAAACCCAGTTTGAAAAGTCAAATTCTTAACTGGCTCTATTTCAAAAGATATATTACTTAAATTAATATTAGTTAATTTTCCGTTGTTACCTGTTGTAAAAAGCGCTGAGGAAGCATAACTGCGACCCAAAACATCGTTGGTACTGGTTAGACTTGCGCCAATTTGCTCTACATCTCTTCGGTTTCCGCCAGATATAATAATTCGGTTTTCCTTATTAATCATCCATTTGCCCGAAAGTCCGTATTTGAATTTATTGTCGTCAAAACCATAAGCGGTATAACCTTGTAAACGCCAAGTATCGTTGGGTCCAAAATAGGTTCTTCCGCCTACTCGCAATCGAATTCCTTCGACATCATTTGTACCAAAAGAAGAAAAAATAGGACCGAAATCGAAATGCCCAAATTGCACATAACCGCTACCTAATATCGAAACCAAATTATACAATTGCTTGAATTTCTTTACGGTTTTAAGGGTATCAAGCATTTTATACACTCCCAATTCGTCTTTACTTAGGTTTTCGAATCTGTTTTCGCTCCAATATTCATCCGATTTTTTATAAATTTCATCATCGTTGTAATTGACTTCTTCTTTGTAAAAAATAGCTGGTTTTTCTTTGTTGAATTGGTGATTTTGATAAAAAGTGGTTCGTTTACCATACACTCCTTTTGATTTTTCTTTTTTATTCAAAGCAAAATCAGACATCATGTGATCTTTGGTCAACAAGAAAACCGAATCATTCATTACTTCGAATTCCTGTTCGATATAAATTTCTTTTACCCAGTTTATATTGGCACTTTTGGTTACCGCCATATTAATTTTTTTTATGGCAAAAGTGGTGTCGTTTACCCAAAAATCGCCTTTGAAAGTCAATTCGTTTTTTCGCCTTGGATAAAAAAGGATATTATAGCACCACTTATTATCTACAAAAGAACTGTCTCTTAAAACATAATTGTACACATCGACCCCTGTTTTTGATAATGGACTGGTGAAACTTTTATCAAAAAAATTAAGATGGTTATTGTAGATGTCGTATTCGGAATACAAATCTTTTACAAAAGATAAAATTTGTTGGTTATCGCCAAAACCGGAGTTTTTATTGGCTTTTAGTTTTTCTTTTCTCTTATCCAATTTATTGTCCCCGTAAACATCAGCCAAGGATTCGTTGATAAAAATTGGCAAATAGGTTTTTCCAGTAATGTCTGAAGTGTCTACTTGTTTAAAAACAAATTCCATTCCTTTGAAAATCTTATTTTTCATGAAAGCACTATCAATAGTGTTCATGTCAAATTCTACTTTTTCGTATTTTTCCATTTGATATTGGTCAAATAATCGCAAACCGTTTTTGCGTTTTCTTTCCCAAATTTTCCGAAGAATATCTAATGCTGGATTTTTCTTTTTGGAAGTTTTTCCCGAAAAAACAACTACTTCTTTCAAGTTTTCTACTTCATTTAACTGAATCACAAAATTGTAGTTTACCAATTTCTCTAGTGTAATTTCCTTATCAGAATAGCCGATTGAGGCAACTATCAACTCCGTATAATTTTTTGCTGATTCCAAATAAAAATGTCCGTCTTCATTAGCGACGACACCTTCATTCGACCCTTTGAAAACAACATTAGCAAAAGGGATTGGCTGTTTAGCCTTGTCTACTATAACTCCGCTTACTTTTGTCTGTGCAAAAAAAGTGCTCATTACAAATAGAAAAAATATAGAAAAAAGGGTACTGTTTTTCATAAGCAAAAAAAACTTCATCAGGTAAATCATGATGAAGTTTCAAATATAAATGAATTAATTGTTAACCGTAAACGAATAATTGTTAATTAACAATTGATTATTATTTCTTGTTTAGCACTTTTTTTACTGCTTTTACAACGTCATCTGCATTTGGCAACCATTCTTTTAGCAGTACCGGAGAGTAAGGTGCTGGAGTGTCGGCAGTCGTGATTCTTTGAATTGGAGCATCAAGAAAATCGAATGCACGATCTTGAACCATATAAGTAATCTCGGATGAAACACTTGCAAAAGGCCAAGCTTCTTCTAGAATAACTAATCTATTGGTTTTTCTAACTGAAGTCAAAATAGTCTCGTTGTCCATTGGACGTACGGTTCTCAAATCGATAATCTCACAAGAAATTCCTTCTTTTGCTAATGCATCGGCGGCGATAAACGCTTCTTTAATTATTTTCCCGAAAGAAACAATAGTTACATCTGTACCTTCACGTTTTACATCGGCTAGACCAATAGGAATAGTATATTCGCCATCTGGCACTTCGCCTTTGTCGCCATACATTTGTTCCGATTCCATAAAAATAACTGGATCATTATCACGAATTGCCGATTTCAATAATCCTTTTGCGTCATACACATTCGATGGAACGACCACTTTTAAACCTGGAGTATTGGCAAACCAATTTTCTAAAGCTTGTGAGTGTGTGGCTCCAAGTTGACCTGCAGAGGCTGTTGGGCCACGGAAAACAATTGGCACATCAAACTGACCACCGGTCATTTGACGTACTTTGGCAGCATTATTTATAATTTGATCGATACCAACCAAACAGAAATTAAAAGTCATATATTCAACAATCGGTCTACACCCATTCATGGCAGAACCTACAGCAATACCAGTAAAACCAAGCTCGGCGATAGGAGTGTCAATCACTCTTTTTTCACCAAATTCAGCTAGCATTCCTTTGGATGCTTTATAGGCACCGTTATACTCAGCAACTTCTTCACCCATCAAGTAAATAGACTCATCGCGACGCATTTCTTCACTCATTGCTTCGCAAATTGCCTCTCTAAATTGTATCGTTCTCATAATATATAGTGTATGTGTAATTTTCGAAAGGCAAAAATAAATATTTTAAACCACTTAAAAGCATAAATAGCTTTTAAATAACAAAGGCAACACCAAAAAAACTACACCAGTTTTATTGAATTATAAAGTTTTTCCAGAATCATCTATTAATTGCAATAAAATCATTCCCAGATTTCCAAAAATTAAGTTTAAAAAAATATTATGCACGCATAGTATATTATTTGGATTATTTATTATAATTTTGTAAAACCAATTTAGAAAAAAATCTAATTATGAAAATATTAGTTTGCATCAGTCATGTACCTGATACTACTTCAAAAATCAATTTTATCAATAATGACTCTCTATTTGACACTAATGGAGTTCAATTTGTAATCAACCCAAACGATGAATTTGGACTAACTCGTGCCATTTGGTTTCAAGAACAGCAAGCCGCAACGGTAACAGTTGTGAATGTTGGTGGTCCAGAAACGGAGCCTACTTTAAGAAAAGCTTTGGCTATTGGAGCAAACGAAGCCATAAGAGTAAATGCGAATCCAACCGATGGTTTTTTTGTTGCCAAACAACTTGCCGAAGTGATAAAAAATGGTGGTTATGATTTGATAATTGCTGGTAAAGAATCTTTGGATTATAATGGTGGAATGGTTCCTGGAATGATTGCTGGAATTTTGGGTTACAATTTTTTGAATTCTTGTACTGGTCTAACTATTGATGGTTCAGCAGTTACTGCGGTTCGCGAAATTGATGGCGGAAAAGAAACAGTTTCAACTTCTTTACCCCTAATTATTGGTGGTCAAAAAGGTTTGGTTGAAGAAAAAGATTTACGCATCCCGAACATGAGAGGAATTATGACGGCTAGAACAAAAACACTAACCGTTTTAGAACCCATAGAATCTATTGTAAATACCAAAGCGGTAAAATTTGAAAAACCAGCTCCAAAATCGGCTGTGAAACTTGTTGCTGCGGACAACCTAGACGAATTAATTAATTTATTACACAACGAAGCGAAAGTAATTTAATCCTCCCCTAACCCCTCCGAAGGAGGGGAATTAGAACTAAATAAAACAGTAACAATTTCTTCCTAGCTCCCTCTCCTTTGGAGAGGGCTGGGGAGAGGAAAAATCTAAAATCATTATGTCAATATTAGTATACGCAGAATCATCAGAGGGAAAGTTCAGGAAAGTAGCTTTCGAATTAGCATCTTATGCAAAAAAAGTAGCCGAAAGCTTGGGAACCTCTGTTACAGCAGTAACTATAAATGCTGGAGATGTATCCGAATTATCGAAATACGGTGTAAACAAAGTATTAAATGTTTCTAATGAAAAACTTAATAGCTTTTCAGCAAAAGCCTACGCCGATTGTATCAAACAAGCCGCGCAAAAAGAAGGTTCAAAAATCATTTTGCTTTCTTCGACTACAGACAGTATTTATATTTCGCCACTTGTAACTATTGCTCTTGAAGCTGGATTAGTTTCTAATGTGGTAGAATTACCAATTAGCACATCGCCATTTCAAGTAAGAAGAACTGCGTTTTCTAACAAAGCGTTTACTATTTCAGAAATCGAAACCGAAATAAAAGTTTTGAGTCTTGCCAAAAACTCTTACGGCATATTTGAAAATGAATCTTCGATGACCGAAGAAGATTTCAACCCTACGATTCAAGATTCGGATTTTGGTGTAAAGGTTGTATCCGTTGAAAAAGTGTCTGGCAAAGTTACTATTGCCGATGCTGATATTGTTGTATCGGCAGGACGTGGACTAAAAGGTCCTGAAAATTGGGGAATGATCGAAGAATTAGCTGGAGTTCTTGGAGCTGCAACTGCTTGTTCGAAACCAGTTTCCGATTTAGGATGGAGACCGCACGGCGAACACGTAGGACAAACAGGCAAACCAGTAGCTACTAATTTGTATATTGCCATAGGAATTTCAGGAGCAATTCAACACATTGCAGGAATCAATTCTTCGAAAGTAAAAGTAGTCATCAATAGTGATCCTGAAGCACCTTTCTTTAAAGTGGCTGACTATGGAATTGTAGGCGATGCATTCGAAATTGTACCGCAACTTATAGAAAAATTCAAAGCTTTTAAACTCCAAAACGCATAAATAAATTCGATTTCTAAAAATTGAGCTATGTAATAAATGAATTATATAGCTCATTTTTTTGTTTAGAGTTTTTTAAAGCGAAAGTTTTTTGTTACTTTGCATTAGGAAAATAAAGTATTGATGCAATACAAAACCACCAAAAAAATATACTGTTTTAGTTGTGATACACACTCCGCAATCTGAAATCTAAAGTCTGAAATCTAAAAATGAGTTTAGTTAAATTATCCATAAAAGGAATTTCTTACAGTCAAACCCAAAACGGAGCTTACGCTTTAATCTTAAATGAGGTTGATGGCGAAAGAAAACTACCAATTGTTATAGGTGCTTTCGAAGCTCAATCTATTGCGATTGCTTTAGAAAAAGAAATAAAGCCACCTCGTCCGTTGACCCATGATTTATTCAAAAATTTTGCAGAACGTTTTGATATTGTAGTCAAACAAGTGATTATTCACAAATTAGTAGACGGTGTTTTTTATTCGAGTATTATTTGCGAAAGAGATAAAATCGAAGAAATAATCGATGCTAGAACATCGGATGCTATCGCTTTAGCCTTGCGATTTAATGCACCCATTTTTACGTATAAAAACATATTGGACAAAGCAGGTATTTATCTCAAAAACAATACTACGGAAACCGATAAGGAATCTCAAGAAATTGATGATATACTATCGAATCCTCAAACGTTTAGCAGAGAAGAAGAGAGCAATCAATCGGGTGAAACCTATTCAAAAAACAGCCTTCAAGAATTAAACGAATTGCTAGACGAAGCGGTTACCCAAGAAGATTATGAAAAAGCAGCTAAAATAAGAGACGAAATTTCGAAAAGATAATTTGCAGATTTCAGGAATCAGAGGGCAGATGGCAATAAAACAATATTTTCAATATTGATTAACGCCTGTTGAAGTTTGAAGTTCTAAAACTTTTAAACTTTAAACTTTAAACTTTAAACTTTTAAAACAAAAATGAAACAATACCTAGACTTAGTAAAACACGTTTTAGAAAACGGCAATCAAAAAGGCGACCGAACAGGAACAGGAACAAAAAGTGTTTTTGGTTACCAAATGCGTTTTGATTTAGCCGAAGGTTTTCCGATGGTAACTACTAAAAAATTACATCTAAAGTCAATTATTCATGAATTGCTTTGGTTCTTGAAAGGTGATACCAATATAAAATATTTACAAGAAAATGGCGTAAAGATCTGGGATGCTTGGGCAGATGAAAACGGAAATTTAGGCCCAGTTTATGGTCATCAATGGCGGAACTGGAATAGCGAAGAAATAGATCAAATTACCGAACTCATCAACGAATTAAAAACCAACCCAAATAGCAGAAGAATGCTAGTTTCGGCATGGAATCCTAGTGTTTTACCTGATAATACAAAGTCATTTGCGGAAAATGTTGCCAATAATAAAGCAGCGCTTCCACCATGTCACGCCTTTTTTCAATTTTATGTATCCTCACCCGACCTCTCCAAAGGAGAGGAGAAAGGGAAATTATCCTGCCAATTGTACCAGCGAAGTGCCGATATTTTTCTTGGAGTTCCCTTTAACATTGCTTCGTATGCCTTGTTTACTATGATGATTGCCCAAGTTTGCGGATTCGAACTTGGAGAGTTTATCCACACCTTTGGCGATGCACACATTTACAACAACCATTTCGAACAAGTCGAATTGCAGCTATCACGAGAACCCAAATCATTACCAAAAATGATTTTGAATCCCGAAATCAAAAACATCTTCGATTTTACTTTCGAAGATTTCACACTTGTGGGTTACGAACCGCATGAATCGATAAAAGGAAGTGTTGCGGTTTAGTTCTAAAAAACTATTCCTGAAATAAAAACAAAAAATCCGCTGTGAAGCGGATTTTTTAGTTTATCATTATACGTTTATAACGCCATTTTCTGTTCCTGCAAATTCATTCCATTTAAAAGAATCGGCTTCTGGCTCATTTACGAAATTACCATCAATTACATACTTAAATTCGTAAGAGGCATCTTTTGGTAATTCGAAAACAGCTTTGAAAGTACCGTTTTTCAATTTAGATAACTCGCCTTCTTTTGGATCCCAATTATTGAAATCTCCTACTACTGAAGCTGTATTTGCTTCTTTAGCTTCTACTGAAAAGGTAACTTTACAAACTGGTTTTGTTTTAACAAATTGTTTCTTTATTGACATAACTATTTCATTTTTAGAATTATGGGGCAAAGAAAACAAATTCTTTTGAATAAGCAACATCCCTATTGAAGTTTTGACAATATGACGTTGTTTTTGGTAATTTTTAATTGTGTGTGCAAAAATAATCCTCATTTTTTAGCATATCAAAAAACAGAAAACGTTTTCTTGTTGAATTATGCAAAAACAAAAATAGCAGTATTTCAAAATAATTTTTATCTTTAAACAAAAAATAATACATGGAGAAGGAACAACAAGAGCAGTATGAATATGCCCGAAATAGAATAAAACAAAAGAAAGTGTTGTGTTTTCATTTTGTGTTTTTTATCCTAGGAAGCCTATTTATGTTTGTTGCCAATTATTTTCAGGCTTTTGGTTTTACTGGAAATTGGGCAATATGGTTCATTACTTTATGGACTTTTTTGTTTGTGTTGCATTTTATCAAAGTATTTATTACCAATCGATTTATGGATAAAAACTGGGAAAGAGATCAAATAAATCGCCTTGTTGGATTGCAAAAACAAAAAATAACTGAATTTCAAGTTCAAATTGATAAAGAAGCAAATACTAAATAAGTACTAAAATGATTATTCTCATTGCGGCTGTTGCCGAAAATAACGCATTAGGAAAAAACAATGATTTGCTTTGGCATTTACCTAATGACTTCAAACATTTTAAAGAAACTACTTCGGGACATCATATCATTATGGGAAGAAAAACTTTTGAGAGTTTCCCAAAACCTTTGCCCAATAGAACTCACGTTATCATAAGCCGACAAAAAAACTATCAATATGAAGGCTGTATTGTGGTTCAGGATATTGAAAAAGCCATTGCAGTTTGCCCAAAAGACGAAGACATCTATATTATTGGTGGAGGCGAAATCTACACGCAATCCATTTTATTTGCGGATCAACTTAGTATTACTCGGGTTCATCATAGTTTTGAGGCTGATGTTTTTTTTCCGGAAATAGATTTAACGTTATGGGAATTAACTACTGAGACATTTCATTCCAAAGACGAAAAACATCTTTTTGATTATTCTTTTCAAACTTTTGTTAGAAAAAAATAATACCTAAAAAAACCGAAAATCTAGTTTACCTTTGCGTTAAATTAATAAAAATGTCAAAAAACATAACGCCCTACAAAGACTCAACTCTTAGCAAAAAAGAACAAATTGCACAAATGTTTGATACTATTTCTGGAAATTATGACCAGCTAAACAGGGTTATTTCTTTTGGAATAGATGTAAAATGGCGCAAAAAAGTATTGCAGCTAGTTGCTGAATCAAAACCTGAAATTATTCTGGATATTGCAACTGGCACGGGTGACTTAGCGATTTTGTTGGCAAAAACAAAGGCTAAGAAAATCATTGGGCTTGACATATCGGCAGGGATGCTCGAAGTAGGGAAGAAAAAAATTCTACACAAAAACCTTTCTACTACTATTGAAATGATTTTGGCAGATTCAGAAAACATGCCTTTTGAAGACCACTATTTTGACGCTATCACAGTTGCTTTTGGTATACGAAATTTTGAAAATTTAGAAAAAGGATTAGCCGAAATTTTAAGAGTATTAAAACCAAACGGCGTTTTTGTAATACTCGAAACCTCTATTCCAGATAAAACACCTTATAAGCAAGGCTATACTTTTTACAGTAAAAACATATTGCCACTGATTGGAAAAATATTCTCGAAAGACAATGTTGCCTATGGCTATCTTTCCGAATCTGCGGCAGCTTTCCCTTATGGCGAGGCACTAAACAATATTTTGAAGAAAACTGGGTTTATAGATGTAGTAGCGATGCCGCAAACTTTTGGAGTGGCTACCATTTATTCAGCATCTAAAAAATAGTTTGCTTGCCATGAAAAAAATAGTTGTCCTATTAATATTGATCTTAAGTCTAAAAGGATATTCCCAATTTACTAAAAGCATGTTTAGTAAAGACCCTATTATTAATTTGGAGAACTTCCAAAAACAGAGGGTCTATTTTGGTTTTTATCTTGGCTTTAATTCTTATGATTTCAAAATTGACTATAAGACCGTAAGCGAAGACATTCAGGTGGAGAAAAGCACAGGATTCAATGTGGGATTAGTAGCCGATTTAAAACTTCAAGAATATGTGAATCTAAGATTTGAGCCGGGTTTGTATTACACTCAAAGGAATCTTACTTATCCAACGGAGTATTTTACATTCACTCCAACTTCTTATAATAAACTTAGGGAAGTAAACAGTACATATCTTCATTTTCCGTTACTACTTAAATTTTCTTCGAAAAGAACGGGGAATATTCGTCCTTATATTTTAGGAGGTGTTTCGACTACCCTAAATTTATCGAGTAATGCCAAATCAAAAGATGATAATGAACAACAAACATTTCGAGTAAAGTCGTGGACTAATAACTATGAATTGGGTCTTGGTATTGATCTTTTTTCGGAATATTTTATTTTTTCACCCTCTATTCGAGGCGTTTTCGGGCTTAAAGATGAATTAATACGAGATAATGACCCTAACAGTCCTTGGACTGGCAATATTGAATCCATAAAAACGAGAGCTGTTTTTATCAATTTTACTTTTCATTAAAGGAAGTTTACAGCATTCAGATTGCAGGTTTGAATTTAAAACATTTTTAAGCAAATCTTCTAAACTCACTCAAAACAATGGCTGTTGCTGTTGCTACATTTAGACTTTCTGTTTTTTGGAGAGAACCAAATCTAGGAATGGTGAGTTTATTTTTGATTAATTTCTCTAATTCTGGGGAAATACCGTTGGCTTCATTACCCATAATAATGATTCCTTCTTGGGGTAATTTTGTTTTATAGATGTTTTCGCCATCCATAAAAGTGCCAAAAACAGCCAATTGAGTTTTGCTAATAAAATCTTCTAAATCAAGGTAACTCACATTTACTCTCGATATCGAACCCATTGTAGCCTGAACCACTTTTGGATTGTAAATATCAACCGCATCTTTTGAGCACACAATTTGATTGATTCCGAACCAATCGCACAAACGCAGTATAGTTCCCAAATTTCCTGGATCACGAATAGAGTCAAGTGCAAGTAGTATTCCTGATTCGACAATTTTTTTTTCATTTGGAATTCTAAAAACGGCCAAACAGCTATTTGGCGTTGCTAATGCAGAGATTTTTTTTAATTCGGTTTCCGAAATTAAGGATTTTTTTTCGTCTGAAACTTCCAAAAAATCCTTCTTGGTAGTGTACAAATAATCCAATTCGAAATTGGAAACCAACAATTCTTGAATGACTTTTATGCCTTCGGCAAAAAACAATTGATGGCTCAATCGATATTTTTTTTGCTGCAAACTCGTTATACCCTTTATTTGGTTTTTACTAAGCATAAAATAATGTACTTTTGAATTAAATATTTTCGAACATTTGAAAAAGAATAGCACAAAAATAACAGCATTTATTCTAATTGCAACTATAATCGCAGCGTGTAATACTGTCAAACGAGTTTCTGACGGCAAACATCTCCTTACAAAAAATAAAATTACGGTAAACGAGAAGGCTAACAAAGAAGAAAATGTTGCAAACCAGCTTTATCAAAAACCGAATAGTAAAATCCTTGGATATAATTTACGATTGAATTTACACAACCTAGCCAATCCGAATCCTGACTCTACCTATCAAGCAAAATTTGCTGCTGATTCTGGAAAATACAAACGTAAATCAAAATGGCTTTCGGCAAAACAAGTAGATAGACTTGGAAAATCTTTTTGGTATCATGGCATTCACGATTTCTTAAAAAAAACAGGAGAGCCGCCCGTTGTTATTGACACTTTAAAAACAAAAAAATCAGCGTTACGATTACAATACTATTATTTTAACGAAGGCTACTTTAATACCAAAGCAACCTACAAAACGGACACCGTAAGTGCTAAAAAAGCCCAAATAAAGTACACGGTAAACACCGGAAAGCCTTATTTTATTGACAGTTTAAAAACTACTATTCAAACACCAGTACTGGATTCAATGTTCAAATCTAAAATAGCATTGTCTTTATTGAAATCTGGAAAACAATATAAAACAGCTCTTTTTAACGATGAAAAAAATAGAGTTTCAGACCATTTTAGAAACAATGGCGTTTATCATTTTCAGCCTAATTATGTGACTTTCGACATAGACACAATCAACATTTCGAACAAAGCCAATGTGAATTTAATAATAAATAATTATTCGTATCAAGAAAACGATTCTACAAAAACAGAATCATTTAAAGTATATAAAATTAGCGATGTGAACATTTATACGGATTATTCCCCTAACGAAAGTAATCTAATTACGGATAGCAGTTCGTACAAAAATTTTAATTTGTATGGTCGCACCAAACTGAAATACAGACCAAAAGCCATAACCGATGCTGTTTTTATTTCTAAAGGAAGCCTTTTTGCTGACAACAAAACTGTTTTGACTACACGCTATTTGAATAATCTAAAAATTTTCAACTATCCTTCCATTCAATATGTAAATGACACCCGAGATACTACTGCCCAATCCCTAATTGCAAAAATATACCTGACGCCACGTAAAAAATATTCTTTTGGAATTTCTTCCGACTTTACCCATTCTAACATTCAAGATATCGGAATTGGAGGTGCAGCATCATTAACCATCCGAAATATCTTTAATGGTGCCGAAACATTAGAAATTTCAGGAAGAGGAAACATCGGTGCTTCTAAAGATTTGGCCAATCCAAAAGACAATTTTTTTAATGTTTCTGAATATGGAATGGATTTAAAACTCAATTTCCCGAGAATTTTTATGCCGTTTCCTACCGAAAGGATTATTCCAAAAAGTATGATTCCTTCGACTCTTATCGCCGTTGGTTTGTCTGTTCAAAGAAATATTGGATTGGATAAGGAAAACTTTACTAGTTCCTTATCCTACAACTGGTCGCCTAAAAAAAACACCAATGCCTCGCTTAATCTAATTAATATTCAATTTGTACGAAATCTAAACCCTCAAAATTATTTCAATGTTTATACATCCTCCTACGATGCTTTAAACCAAATTGGAAAAGTCTACAATACTAATGTTGAATTTATCGATGGTAATGGCAATTTAATAATCGAAAAAGGAACTTCTGGATTCACAAGTGCTGTTTTGTCTAACCAGACTGGTCTAACACCAGAAAATCTAGATTATAAAACAGTAAAAAGCAATAACGAACGAAAAAATCGTCTTACAGAAAATGATTTTATTCTTTCTACAAACTATACTTTTTCGCAGACTACCAAAGCGAGTGTACAAGACAATACTTTTTACCAATTTAAAGCAAAAATCGAATCGGCAGGAACTCTTTTGACGTTGATTTCTAACGCCTCAAATTTGCCTAAAAACGGAAATAATAATTATAAAATATTTAATGTTGAATATTCCGAATATATAAAAACAGAATTTGATTACATCAAATACTGGGATTTATCCCGAGAAAATGTATTTGCTTTTAGATCCTTTTTTGGCATCGCCATTCCTTTCGGAAATTCAAACAACATTCCATTTTCTAGGAGTTATTTCTCAGGCGGATCTAATGATAATAGAGCTTGGCAACCCTATAATTTAGGACCAGGAAGTAGTGGTGCTGTAAATGATTTTAACGAAGCCAATATGAAAATGGCATTTAGCGGCGAATTTAGATTCAAAATTTTAGGGGCACTAAAAGGAGCTTTATTTGCGGATGCAGGAAATATTTGGAATGTTTTGGACAATGTGGTGGACGAAAAATCAACTTTTAAAAATTGGAGTGATTTAAAAGAAATTGCTTTGGGCACCGGAATGGGTTTACGATATGATTTAAACTTTTTTGTGGTCCGATTTGATTTGGGATTTAAAACCTATAATCCAGCCAAAGAAATTGGGAAACGATGGTTTAAAGAATTAAATTTTAGCCGATCGGTTTTAAATTTTGGAATAAATTACCCCTTCTAATGAGATTTAATTCTTAATTTTGTCAACTTAAATTTTAATCTAAAAACTATTATGGCACATAATATCAAAGCAGGAGTTGCTACAGGAGACCAAGTACAAGAGATTTTTAACTATGCAAAAGAAAAGGGCTTTGCTCTTCCGGCAGTAAATGTTATCGGATCAGACACTATAAATGGTGTTCTTGAAACGGCTGCCAAATTAAATGCTCCCGTGATTCTTCAATTTTCAAACGGAGGCGCACAATTTAATGCTGGAAAAGGACTTTCTAACGCAGGCGAAAAAGCAGCCATTGCAGGTGGAATAGCTGGTGCTTTGCACATTCATACCCTAGCCGAAGCTTATGGAGCAACTGTAATTTTACACACCGATCACTGCGCAAAAAAATTATTGCCTTGGATTGATGGTTTATTAGATGCTTCTGAAAAACATTTTGCTGCTACAGGAAAACCACTTTATAGCTCACACATGATTGATTTATCAGAAGAGCCTATCGAAGAAAACATAGAAATATGCAAAGAATACTTGGCTAGAATGAGCAAAATGGGTATGACACTAGAAATCGAACTAGGAATTACAGGTGGCGAAGAAGATGGCGTAGACAACTCGGATGTAGATAGTTCAAAATTATATACCCAACCAGAAGAAGTAGCTTATGCTTACGAAGAGTTATTAAAAGTAAGCCCACGTTTTACCATTGCAGCTGCTTTTGGAAATGTACATGGGGTTTACAAACCAGGAAATGTAAAACTGACTCCAAAAATCTTGAAAAACTCACAAGATTATGTGCAACAAAAATTCAACACTGGTCACAATCCTGTTGATTTCGTTTTTCACGGAGGTTCTGGTTCAACGTTAGAAGAAATTAGAGAAGGGATCAGTTATGGTGTGGTAAAAATGAACATTGATACCGACTTACAATTTGCATTTACCGAAGGAATTCGTGATTTTATGGTTGATAATATTGACTATCTAAAAACTCAAATCGGAAATCCAACTGGTGCTGATGCGCCAAATAAAAAATATTACGATCCAAGAAAATGGTTGCGTGAAGGCGAGAGTACTTTCAATGCAAGGCTTGAACAAGCATTTGCTGACTTGAACAACGTAAACACTTTATAGCTGGAAGCAGGAAGTTAGAAGTTGGGAGCAATCTTCCTACTTCTAACTTCCATCCTCTAACCAAAAATAAAAATTATGGCTTGGTTTAAAAGAACAGAAAAAGGGATTACTACGGCTACCGAGGACAAAATGGATGTTCCAAAAGGACTTTGGTACAAATCGCCTACTGGTAAAATTATAGATTCAGATGAATTAGCACGCAACTTGTATGTGAGTCCTGAGGATGGTTTTCATGTTAGAATTGGTAGTGCAGAATATTTTGAAATCTTGTTTGACGACAATATCTATGTAGAATTAGATGCCAAAATGACTTCGAAGGATACCTTGCATTTTGTAGACACCAAAAAATATTCTGATCGTTTGAAAGACACCATGGCTAAAACCAAATTGAAAGATGCGGTGCGAACTGGAGTGGGAAAATCAAAAGGAAAAGATTTGGTGGTTTGTTGCATGGACTTTGCCTTTATTGGAGGTTCGATGGGAGCAGTTGTTGGCGAAAAAATCGCTCGTGGCATTGACCATTCTATCAAAAACAACATTCCGTTTGTGATGATTTCAAAATCAGGTGGCGCCCGAATGATGGAAGCCGCGTATTCGTTGATGCAATTAGCCAAAACATCGGTTAAACTAGCCCAATTGGCCGAAGCCAAAATTCCTTACATTTCGTTGTGTACCGATCCAACCACAGGAGGCACAACCGCTTCTTATGCCATGCTGGGCGATGTCAATATTTCGGAGCCTGGTGCCTTAATTGGTTTTGCAGGTCCTAGAGTGGTAAAAGATACCACCGGAAAAGATTTGCCAGAAGGTTTTCAGACTGCGGAGTTTGTCCTCGAACACGGTTTTCTCGATTTTATTACCCCCCGAAAGGAACTGAAAGACAAGATCAACTTGTATATCGATTTAATACAAAACATAGATGTTAGATAAACACAAAATCCAGAGCAATCTGGATTTTTTTATACCCTAAATTTGAATATCCAAAAAACAGAAGACGCAGAGTAAAAGATAAATTACATATATTTGAAAAACAAAAAAGCGAAACAAACCTTCGCGAATCTATTCCAAATTGGGTGTGTATGAGAAAGTTTGTTGCGTATACAAACGAGTTAGCCGTCATTGTACAGCGAAACTGCAAACATTGAAACAATAGAAAAGATGATAGACAATTTACATTTCGCTGACTTTCGGACTTACAACAGTTGCGACTTTACTCCTTTTTATTTGGACAATTAGAAGCTCAAATTCTGAACTGACACGAAAAAAAGCAACGCCAATTTTTATCGGTTTAACAATTTGGTTGATAATTCAATCGGTTTTGACGTTGAAGAATATTTACAACACCGACACGAACACTTTTCCACCAAAAATCATATTGACAGGAATTCTGCCGACAATTTTTACAATTATTTTATTGTTCGCAACCTCAAAAGGCAGACAATTCATTGACAATTTACCACTCAAAAACTTGACGTATTTAAACATTGTTAGAATACCAGTTGAATTAATTTTGTTTTGGCTTTTTCTCAACAAAACAATTCCAGAACTTATGACTTTTGAAGGTCGGAACTTTGACATACTTGCAGTTTTAACAGCACCATTTATCGCATACTTTGGTTTAAAAAAAATGAAAATTAACCGAAATGGAATACTGATTTGGAACTTTATTTGTCTTGGACTTTTAATAAATATTGTTGGAATGCTTTGATTAGTATAAAACATTATTGAACAATTGTCTAATCAGCTTAGTAGAATAGCTTGAGCTTTACTGACAATATCTTTTATGATGTTATCCAGTTCGCTTGCGGAGTCGTTAAAATGGGCAACCCATTCGTTATATTCTGATGAATCCGATTTGATATCGCCAAGCACGCTTACTATTCCCATCATTCTTGTCAAAGGTGCCCTAACAACGTGCGACTGTGCCCAGGCAATTTCCCTCAGCTTTGTATTTTGTATTTCTATAGCACTAATATATTTTTTTTGATCTGTAACATCTCTTTCAATAGCAATCCAATGTGTGTAAAATCTACGGTCATTTGCTACTGGGCTCACGGAAAAATTGACCCAAAATTCCTCGCCATTTTTTTTATAATTGATAGTAGTAATTTCACAGCTTTCCCATCTTCTAATGGCTTCACTAAGTCGTTTTAGTTCTGCCTTATCAGATTTAGGTCCCTGCAATATCCTTGGTGATTTACCAATTACCTCTTCAGCGGTATAGCCCGTCATTTTAGTAAATGCGTCATTCACATACAAAATTCGCGGTCCTGGTTCATCAAATGGTTCCGCTTCGGTAATTAATATCGAATCTTTTGTGTTTGTAATTACAGATTCTAATAATTTAAGATGCTGTTCTGCTTTTTTGCGTTCGGTAATATCACGAGTAACCCCCAAGAGATTCACTATTTTTCCTGTTGTGTCTTTGAGCGGAACAGCACGTGTTTCCAGCCAGCGGCGCCCCCCTTTTAAACCGGTAATTTCAAATTCAAAGGATCCAGGGTTGCCTTTGAATACTGCTTCGCTTAATCGGTTAAAGCCTATCCAGTATTTTTTATTTACCACTTCCGTCATGCGGCGGCCCAATACCTGTTGCTCATTGTCAGCCTCTATCATGGCAAGCCCTGCAGGATTCATCGATACTAATTCGCCTTTGCTGTTTAGTACTTTTACGCATTCGGGTTCGTTATCTAAAATGGTGCGGAGATAGTTTTCATTTTCAATCAGTTTGATTTCTGCTTTTTTTCTTTCGTCAATATCTTGAAAACTACCATAAATTCTGATGCAATTTCCATCGACAAACTCGGCTTCGCCTATAACACGTATCCATCGATCATTACCTTTTGCAGTTATAATTGGGAATTCATAATCCCACGATTTCCCTGTATTGATTGCTTGTTCTAGATATTCAATAATTTTATCTCTACTAGATTCTTTTTTATAAAAAGTAAAACCGGTTTCCGTAATTGGAAAATAATCAGGTGCCACCTCATGAATTTCTTTAGTAATGTCAGACCAAAAAACAGTATTATTTTGCAAATCAACTTCCCAACCGCCAATTCTGGCTAATTCATTGGATTTTTTGAGTAAATTTTCTAATTCTTTCTTTTCAGTTACGTCCCTCAATACTTTTGAAGCACCTATAATATTACCTTCAAAATTTCTAATGGGGAAAATAGTAAGCGATGCGTGAAAAGTAGTGCCATCTTTTCTTACCCGAATTGTTTCATACTGGTTAATCGTTTCTCCGTTCTGGATTTTTTTTATAATGTCAGCTTCATCCTGTTGCAATTCTGGCGGTATTAATGTTAACACATTTTTTCCGATTATTTCATTGGTGCTATAACCAAATATTTTCTCTGCACCGTAGTTCCAACTTGTAATGATACCATCAAGAGTTTTACTCAGCATGGCATCGTCAGAGGAATTAACGATGGAAGCAAATAAAGCATGTTTCTCTTCGTGTAAAAAATCAAGTTCTTTATAGGCAGTGATTAATTCTGCTGCTCTTTTTTCATTTTCTTGGTTTTGAAAAGCCAGTTCCTTGTTTGCAATAATTAGTTCGTTAACCCGCTTTTCTTTTTCATCATTTTGAAAGGCCAATTCTTTGATAGCTTCAATAAGTTTCACTTCAATTTTTTTTTGGGAAGTAATATCACGGGCAACCTGATAAGATCCTGTAATCTTACCAGTGCTGTCTTTGATGTCAGAACCAATTAATGAAACGTACAATTGTTCGCCATTCTTATTAATTCTGGTAGTTTCGTAACGATCAACAATTTCATTATTGGATATCCTGCTGAGATTCTTATTAACATCATTGAAAAATTCAGGAGGAATTAGTACTGAAATGTTTTCTCCGATTATTTCTTTTGAGGTGTAGCCAAACATTTTTTCACTGCCCTTATTCCAACTTTGGATGGTTCCATCTAAAGATTTAATAATGATTGCATCTTCAGTTGATTCTATGATACCAACTAGATTGGTATTATATTCGTTATTCATTTTGTTTATAGGTTTTTTTTAACAGATGGTTCTCTGTCTTGTCCAGATCTGGGGTGACTGTTTTTTATTAAAGTAGATGTAAAGGTATTTTAAAAGAGGGGCTAAATAGTATTAAATATGTTAAATGATATTATATAATTCATAGGAAAGCTATATTAGTAGGAAATGGATTGGATTAGAAAACAATTAACCCGTTGGGTGCTATTATTCAAAACGTCTTTTCGAGTGTTTTTTGTGTAGCATCCCGATAGCTATCGGGACGGAAAAAAACTTTTCGATACGCTTCGCTACTCGAAGTGACGTGTATCGAGAACCGTTTTTAATGAAATTTCACTTGTTCTGTCAACCTGAGCGAAGATGAAGGGCGATTTCCTTTCCGATCCCGAAGCCTAGGGACGTAAGAAAATCACTCGAACTGACGAAAAATTATCATCAAAAACTAATTACACCCAACGGGTATATCTTAAATCTCGTAGACTGAAAGTCTGCTAAATCAAGTTAATTTACCACTACTTTTTTCCAAACTTTTTTAGCATCAGTTTGCAACTCGAAAAGGTAAATGGCTTTTGGCAAATCATTTACATTTACTTTAATCTCGTTAGAATTATCTACAACACTTATGGTTTTAATCAAAGCTCCACTTTGATTGTATACATTAATTTTAGTCAAGTTGTTTTTGGTCTTAATATGCAATTCACCAGAAGTTGGGTTTGGATAAAGTATTATTTCATCCTCATCTAGAGAAACGTCATTAGTGCTTAAAGTAGACGAAAAAGCAACTGACCTAGAACCTCGATTGACATTTGGAGCAACAGCAATTGCCGAACCCGAACGTGACCAAACTATATCTATTGAATTTGTAGTGTCAAATGCTAATTGTAGATCATTTAGATCGGAATTGGTTAAAGTCCTTTCTAGTGTAACTGTCCTTACACCCGAAGCAACTGTGTTAGAAACGGTGCTCCAATCTTGATTTGAATCACTTGGAGTACTTGTGTTATCCGTTACCGATGTGGTATGGACAAAAACATCTCCACTTGTTGTTGAGGAAGCAGTACCTATCCCCAATGAAGTCCAATTAGCTGAAGGACCTGTTAATACCAAAGTAACTTTGGAGGTCGAATTATCTAAAGTGAATTGCGCTGTCATTTCAGCATTTAAAGCTATAATAGCGGTTTGCTTTGATTGTGAAAATCCCGAGATAGAAACTAAAGTAAATACTAAAATGCTTAGCTTTTTCATGTCTTATATTGTTATGTTGAATATGTTATACAAATAAATATTTAAAATCATTTTTAATCACAAACGCAATTTTCGAGATCTACATTAGTATTCCCAGTCGCCGTTGTTTCAGGAATTGCTGGCGTTGACACTTGATTTTTATAAGCAGTACCAACCGCAGTTAGAGTAGTAGTAGTAGTAGTAGTAGTATCAATAAATTTACCTGGATTTTCTGGATCAGGAGTCAATACATAATAGTTTGTACCCGTTTCGTAAGGAAACCAAGCGTATCTTTCGACATAATCCAAAGTCTCTAGATACGGCAACGCCAATGCCATAAATGCCGCATTTATGGCATTGGATCGAGCAGGATTGGCATTACGTTGTAAAACCATGCCATCGCTTACTAATTTAGGCAATACTACTTGACTAAAAGCGGTTGTTGCCAATAGTAACGAAACGAAAAGAACAAAATGTTTTCGAAATGTTTTCATAAGTATTGTTTTTATTAATCTGTTCAAGAAAAATATGTTTTTTTCGAAAAATTAATTATAATTAATTAAAAAATTGAGCTTACCAACTATCCAATTATCTGTTCTGAAAGGCGAAGCTGGTAAATCCTCTGTGTTGTATAATTTCTCACCAGCTGGATTTTGACCCCAAGCATATCGCACAGCTATTGGATTAGGTATAGCATCATTCCAAACAATGACTTTGTTTCCTTCGATTCTGGCTTGAGCCCAAGAAAATGCTTTGTTACTTCCTGCAATGGCAAAATTGGTATGTGTCCCTACCGGAGTTCCTCCTGACAATTTAAATTTCATAAGACTTCCTAAAGTGTTAAAAGTTAACTCGATAGTATTGCCTACAATTTTCATAGACTCGTATATGGGTCCCGAAGAGACCATTTGTTGGTTGCCATAGGCTACTCTTTGAGCAGCAATGGCTAAACGAGTTCCGACTGGTTTTTTCCAGACGGGATGGATGTTATTGGCGTCGCCAAAATCAATTGTTGTTGCCATGCCCGTGAAGGGAATTGCTAAGGTTTTTAGCTGTGATTCCCTCAAAAGCGCCCAGCTACTTTCCACCGGATTGGCTACAGCAGCTTGGTAATTAGGCAATTGAACATATAAAAATGGCATGCTTGGATTATTAAATAGCACTCTCCAGTCTTCGATCATCGAACGCAAATAAATCGAATATTGTGATGGTTTGCCTGAATTTCCTTCGCCTTGATACCAAATGGCTCCTTTCATAGCATAGTTTTTCAAGGGTTCTATCATCGAATTGTATAATGCTGTAGGTTTATGTAAAAAATTTACTGGAGTTGGCAACGGAGACATTGCATAACCTACTTTGGTTTTCCAAGTTCCTGCTAAATTTATGGTTTCATTAGTCCCTACTAATTGAAAAATAGAGCCGTAAAAACCACCCGTTAAGCTATTATTTATTAGTCTTACCGTAATCGTATTTTTGCCTTCTACAAATGTGTTTGCAGGAATGTCATATTTTCTGATGGCATACTGATTATTTGTGGAACCTACGAGTATACCGTTTACATAGGTTTCATCTTCTTCAATAAGAATGGCTAATTGCAATAGCGAAGGATTAGAGGCAGTTTGACTACTTACCACGATATCCTTTTTATACCAAACCGAACCAATATCTTTTTTGGTAAAACCCACTGTAATATCCGCCCAAGTTGATGCATCTGTAGCATTAGATTTCCAATTGTTTTTTATACCAAGATCATTATTTTTCAGAGTTGTATTCCAATTGTTTTCCAGGTTAATGTCATTTTGAATAATAGTATTGACATACGTCGGATTTTTTAATAATTGAATTTCAGCTAGGGTTTCAGGGAAATATTTCAATGCCTTTTCACTCATCCAAGCATGAATAGGAGTGCCTCCATAACTAGAATGAATCAAACCGATAGGAACTGTTGGATTTCTTGTATATAGTTCTTTTGCAAAAAAGTAAGCTGCTGCCGAAAATTGCAATACATTGGTAGGATTGGCTTTCATCCATGCGCCATCGGTCAAATCTGTTCTTGGAGTATTAAATTCGTATTCTCTGGGAACATTAAAATTTCGTATTCTATCATTGGTAGAATTACTAACATCGGATGGATAAGTACTGGCAACATTGGACATAGCCAAAGCCATATTCGACTGACCAGAACAAAGCCAAACATCGCCAATCACAATATCATTGATGGTTATTGTATTACTAGCCACTATGGTCATTACATGAGGACCTCCAGCAGGTAGATTGGATAACTGTAATTCCCAGTTACCAGTAGCATTTGCAATAACTGGATAATTCACATTGATAAAGCTTATCGCAATAGCTTCATTTGGAGCTGCCCAGCCCCAAATTTTAAGGTTGGCATCACGCTGTAAAACCATTCCGTTGCTTACTAGTTTAGGTAGTCTTACTTGACAAAGTACAGTTGTTGCTAATAATAGCGTAACAAAAAGTACAGCGCATTTTAATGTTTTCATACTTGTTATATTTCAAATAAATTTGTTTATAATTCTTTTGGCATCGTTTTTAATTCAAAAAAAAAGGGCTTTGGGTAAATTATTTAAGTTTACTTCAAGCCCGTTAGAATTATCTTTACTATTGATATAAATTTAAAACCGATGGTCTTAACCTATAAAGTCATTTGAATCAATTTCAGGACTTTATGAATTTGATGCTGTATTTCTTGTTAATCCTCAAAAAGTAAACCCCATTAGATAAATTAGTAATGTTCAATTTTCCGTTTTCGAAAAGGGTATCAAGTTTGGCTCCTCGTATATCGTATACATCAACAGATTGTACTTCCTGGTCCCCAATAATATTTATTATGCCATCGGTTGCTGGATTTGGATATAGGGTAAAGGGCTGTTTTTCATATTGTTTTACACCAAGTGTTCCCGAAAGTTTGCCGTACACTTCTAATTCAAACATTCTCAAGTAATTAGGACTGTAATGTTCGGTTATGTATACTCTTATTTTTGTTGTGGTTACTGGCGCAAATGTCTTGAAAGTTGTCAATGATGTAGCTGGATTTCCTGTTACACTCAAAGCAGTACTCCATCCTCCAGCACCTGAATTTAAGGTGCCATCCCAAACTTCAAAATTAAAGTCTTTCGACGCATTTGAAGCTTCAAAAATTCGGAAACTATCAATAGTGTAGCTAGCTTGTAAATCAACTTCAATCCAAGCTGGCAACGGAGTATAATTAACATCCGTTATATTTTTAATATTAGCAAACCATCGCGATGTGCCAGAGGTTGTATTACCGTCAACTGCTTTTGAAGGCAAAAAGTCATCATTGTAAGATGAGTTTGCTGTTGCAGGTTTATTAAGAGCAATGTTAGGATATGTTAATAAATTTAAATTGTTGTTGGCATCTACAGTGGCTTCTGGAACTGATGGTGTAGATTCCGTTGGGGTTGTGTTATTTATATTTTTGTATATAGTACCAACTAACGATGGTATGTTATTTGTCTGCTTGCGATTAATTTCGTCCCAACCTGTAGTAAAGTGGGTACCGGTATTAAAAGGAAACCAGCAATATCTTTCAATATAGTCTAGGCTTTCTAAATAAGGTAATGCTAAAGCTAAAAACGCTGCATTTACCGCTTGAGATCGAGCTGGGTTTGCATTAAACTCGGTTATCCAAATAGGCAAACCATACAAATTATGAACATTAGTAAGATAGGATTTGAATCTATTAAAAGCTAATTCTGCCGTATCATCACTTAGGTTACTATTTAATACTGCACTCCAATCATACCAATGAACCGCAATGACATCTATTCTGATATTTTGCGCGGTTGCTTTTTGGTGAAATTCTTTGAGCCAACCAAAAGGTGCTTCTTCTCTACCACCCGGTGACACGATTCTCAATCCTGTTTTCATGAAATTTTTGTGTAATCGTACTGCTTCATCAACGTCACATAACGGCGGAGACCCGGGAAATCCCCATTTTCCTGATTGCGCAGTACAATCATCAGGTTCGTTAAACGACATGATGTAGGGGCTTCCATATTTATTTATAAAACCTGTAATACTAGCATCATCGGTAGTTCCATGTCCCCAGGACATGGGTGCAAATTCCCAAATTACCGTAGACGGTTCGGTACCACCCCATTGATAACGCCAGGAACATTTTAAATCATTATCATGTTCTTCATCATTGAAGCCCTTCTTAGTAACCCAGTTCCAAGGTAAAACACGAATGAAGGAGATTGCGTTTTGTAAAACTTTAGGAAGGGCATTAATCACCAAATCACTTTCAGAGGCAATATAGTTTTTACTACTTCCTGTTCCGTCTGCTTCATCTGCTATAGTGACCATAAATCCTTTTTTCAAAATAAAAGACTCCATTTTGTTGTTCATTCCGTTGGCGATAGCTTCTCCACTATGAATAGTATTTACTGTTATTGAAGCCGATGCGTCTTGCAGATTTGAACTATCATACACGGTGAGAGGGGTAGTGGAAGCTTCATTCGATCTAATTACACATCCTTTACGATAATAATTATCTAAACGCAAATTGGTTTTATAAACTGAGTTCGCACCGTTTACTTTTATTTGTCCTAAATTAAAAATAGAAATTGTCCTAGCTGAAGCGTTCAAGGTTTTAATCCAACCAATGCCAGAAGTGAAATTGATTTGTATTTTTGGTGTTGTATCCTTAAAAGGGATAGCATCGGTCAAATCTATATACCCTCCTTCGTTAACAGATACATTTCCCCCTGCTCCAGAAAAAGATTGCGCAGTTAGCATTGCCATACTAACACCAAGAGTACCCGTGCCTAGGTTAATTTCTCCATTTGCAGTAATGGTAGTAGTTACGTTGTTGATCTTCAAAGGTAAATTAATAGCAACAGCTGGTTCAATGGATCCAGCAACTGGTGCTACATCTGTAACTGAATTTCTCCAGTTGTTTTCATCAAAAAAATCATTGTTAGAAGCGGTGCCTGTCCAAACTATATCTTGAGCATTAGAAATAAATCCAATAACTAATAATACAAAGGTTAAAAATTGTGCTAATTTGTTCATTTTAAGTGTTTTTTATAAGTTTAAATATCAAAAGAATAAGTCTTAAAAAGTGTATAGAAATAATTAAGTCAAAAACCATAAACCCAAGCTATAACGACCCTTTTTTTTATGAGTAAAGTATTTTTTTTTAGAAGGAGTTTCTAAAAAAAAATACTTTACGTAAGATGAAACTTTATTTTGACTAGTTACAATTTGTGCAAGTACCCAAAGTTAAATTATTAGCTACATTAACTGTTGTTTCAGGTATCGATGGTGTGGAAACCTGATTCAAAAACTGAGTACCAACTGCAGTTAAAACTGTGTCTGTTTGCCTTGGATTTGGTTTTGGAAGTCCTCCAATGTCTTCAGTCCAGCCATAATAATGAGTTCCAATATTGTAAGGAAACCACGCGTAGCGTTCTACAGAACTTCGACCTTCAAGCCAAGGTAATGCTAATGCCATAAACGCAGCATTTGTTGCATTTGATCTAGCAGGATTAGCATTAAACTCGGTGATCCAAATGGGTAAATTAAAAGCTTCTTCAAGATCTATGATATAATTTTGAAAACGACCGAATATTACAGCAGCTGTTGCATTAGGGTTTCCAACAGGATTACTACCCCAATCGTACCAGTGTACAGCAATTGCATCAATCCTAAGATCTTGAGCTTTAGCTTTAGCAATGAACTGATAAAGCCAATCAGTGGTGCGAAAACCTCCTTCTCTTGTGGCTGGCGAAACCATTCTCATTCCTGTTTTCATTAATTCCTTGTAATGTTTTACAGCAACATCTGGATTGCATAATTTTTCAACGGTCGGTCCAGCAGGCCATTGCCCAGATTGCCCGTCGCAAGCATCGGGTTCATTAAATGTTAAAAGATGAGGGCTATTATATTTATCAACAAAATTATTTATAACGGATGACGAAGGAGGTAAACTAGCTAAATTACCCCATTGCATTGGTACATATTCCCAATCTAATGTTGATGTAAATGTACTATTCCACTTATAAACCCACATACTATTTAATTCTGTATCAATATCTGTTCTTCCTTTTTTGTTAACCCAGTTCCATGGCATCACTCGGATAAATGAAATAGAATTTCGCAATGCCACGTCTAGTGTGTTAACAACTAAATCAGATTCAGAAGCGATATAGTTTTTACTTTTTCCTGTACCATCTTCGTTAATGGCAACGGTAGCCATAAAACCTCTTCTCAAAACAAAAGACTTGATTTTGTTGTTCATAGAACCCGCAATGGCACTTCCAATATGAATTGTATTTACTGTTATTGCCGCTGAATTTCCTAATGAATTAATTCCGTCATACACTGTTAAAGGAGTCGTTGATGCTAGGTTTGCTCTAATAACGCATCCGTTTAGGTAGTAATTATCCAAACGAAGATTGGTTGCGTAAACGCTAGCTGTACCATTTACTTTAATTTGTCCTAAATTGTTAGCCGTAATTGCATTTGCATCGTAATTAGAGGTTCTTACCCATCCAATTCCTGAAGTGAAATTAATCTGTGCCGAATTTGCTAAAGGAGCAGCATTGCTCAAAAAAACATATCCACCATCATTAATTGTTACAATACCTCCTGATAATCCAGCGGCACTTAAGTTAGCAGAACCTACTGCTAGGCTACCAGTTCCAAATTGTATAAATCCTGATCCATTAATTAAAGTTGCAGAATTATTGATTTGCAAAACTAAATTGATGTTTGAGCTCGGATTTATGCTGTTAGCAGAAGGAACAACATTAGTTACTGAATCTTTCCAGTTGCCTTCCGTAAAAAAATTATTATCTGATGCCGCACCTGTCCAAACAATAGTTTGTGCATTAGCAATAATTCCAACGAACAAAAAAAGAATTGTTCTAAAGTGTAAGAGTCTAGTCATAATTTATTGTTTTTAATTGTGTAAAGTTTAATATTTAGATTTCAAAATGTAACTTGAATATCAAAGGTAGGTATACACACAAACAAATATTAGGGGTAAATATGTCAATTATCAGGTGTAATCAATCGAAACGCTATGTTTTTTTAGGATTTACTGGATTTTATGTAAAAGTTAAAAAAATTTGAAATATAAATTTGAAAAAATTATGTTGGGTATAAAAAGAAAAAAGGGGTGTTCACAACATTTCGAGTAGTACCATTTTTTTTATCAATCGGTAAATTGGGATAGAAAAATCAGAGTGATTTATTCAAAAACTACTATAAGATAAAATTTTTCTTAATAGCTTACTTCTTAATAATTTTAATTGCCTTCAAATCTTCGACCTTGATAAAATAGCTGCCGTTATTTAGAGTACTAACATCAACTTTTGTACCCCTTCCTTTGATTAATAATTTGCCTAAAGCATCAAATAATTCAAATTTAGGATTATTGTTCAGACATTCGATAAAGAGGTTGTTTTTAAAAGGGTTTGGATAAACTTTATATTCTTTCTTGTTTTCAAATTTTGTAACGTCTAAGGTGTTTCCTAATTGATAAACTCTTACATAATCAACAAGGTATTGAGTTGGAAAAGAAAGGTTAGTAATACTACCTCCAGCAGCTCCTAAAGCCAAATTCAACAGCAAATATTGTTTTTGTTTGAATGGATTTTGCCCAGAGCAATTTGATGTACCGTTAATTGTTGTATTCAAGTCTACTTCGTTTAGCAACATATCATCTAGATAAATACTCATTCGATTTTCATTCCAATCCAATGTCCAAACATGGAATTTCGATAGCCATTCAGGATCTTTACTGACAAAAGTATTTATTGTATTAAATTTTGCAGGATCCCATTTTGCAGTCCATCGTGTATTGGTACCCCAAGCAAAATTGGCTAAAACATTACCGCCGTAATTTTCCATAATATCCACTTCGCCATTTGATGGCCATTCACAATTGTTGCCTAACGTCCATATTGCTGGCCAAGTTCCTGTTTGATTTGTTATTTTGGCTCGTATTTCAAATCGTCCATACAACCAAGATTGTTTTCCAACTGTTTTTATGCTCGAAGCGGTGTAATTGATATATTGGCGTGATGTTTTCCAATTGGTAGAACCTTCAACATAATTGGGATTTAATCTAGAATTGAATGGGTTTTCTTTCCTGCCTTCAATAATCAAATTTCCGCCTTGTTGAGTTGCGTTTTGAGACTGATACCATTGCACTTCCTCATTTCTAACAAAACCATTTTCAAAGCTCCAATCAGCGGGATTAACCGATCCGTTTCCATTAAATTCATCCGACCAAACTAACATATAAGGCGTTTCTGAGGTTTGAACTAGAGAAAAGTTATCTGCATGCATTGTATTGAAACCTCCAGTAGGATTGTAGGCGTATATATTTGCTGATGTACTTGCTGGTCCTGTTGTGAATTTTATGGATAATTGTACATAAACAGATGAAGTTGTGTTTGCGACTAATTCGTTCCCGCCATGAAGTTTTACGCCAAGATTTACAGCTGCATTGTTACTAGATGTAAACCATCCCGTCAACAAATACGTGGTATTTGGTAATAAACCTGTTAAGGTTTGACTTACACCACTGTTGTCAATGGCACTTAGCGCATAAATTCCGGAGTTAGTATTTGTGACTACCCTCGAAGCGCCATTGGTAATAACCCAAGAAGGGAATTCATTTTCAAAATCGGGATCTACAATGAGGTTGGATTGAGAATAAATGTTGGTTGAAAACAAAAAAAGTGTAACAAATAGGATGAAATATTTTAATTTGCTTCTAATACCAATTGTAATTTTAAAATGGTCTAATCCTTTTTAAAATTTTACAATGGTTAATGCCGATAGACAATATATTGAGTACAATTTATTGGACTCTT
>JAYVIN010000056.1:0-35080 GCA_043770135.1 Flavobacterium sp.
GGCTGAATCTAAAACTAAAAATGAAAATACGGTTAACAAAGCCAATTTTGAATTAGAATATAAAATAGACCCAACCACTCGGCTTATTTTTGAACCTACTATAAATCAATCACAGTCCAACAATAATCTAAATTCTGCTAGTAAGGCAAAAAATGACAAAGAAGAACCTATAAACGAAAGTGCTACAAAATCAAATAAAGAAACAGATAACATAACATTAGGAAACACAATCAATTTCAATAAAACTTTCGCAAAAAAATCTCGCAATTTAAGTTTTGTGTTTGCTAATAATTACACGGGTAACGATTCTGACGGATTAACGGTATCCAAAACACTTTTCTTTCAAAACAATAGACCTAATATCGATAGAAATCAAAATACTTTAAATAAAAATACTTTTACTACTAATTCAGTGGACATAGAATTCACGGAGCCTATAACCGATTCCTTGCGAGTTCGAATAGGTGTTGATTTGGATTGGAATACCGAAGAAGCCGACATAAAGACCTATGACTTTAGCTCGATTTCGCAATCCTATAAAGACCTCAATAATTTGCAATCCAATTATACAAATTCCAGCAGAAATTCAATAAGACCCAAAGTAGGATTGACCTATGAAAAAAACAAATACACCTTCAACATTAATTCTAGTACCTCAATTATTGACTACAATAATTACTCTTTGTACTTAAGTAAAGATATGGAGTTGAATCAAAGATATATTCTTCCGTATGCTAATGCTCAAATTAGATATAGAATAACTCGCTCGAAATATCTGAGTTTCAAATATGATTTTGACAATACGCTGCCTACACCAACTCAATTAATTCCTGTTGCCAATTTATCAAATCCATTAGTGTCTATAATCGGGAATCCAAATTTAAAACCTAATGAAACGCATACCGCAAGTATCAGTTACAAAAATTACAATTATCGGACACGTTCAGGATATAGTTTTTATTTGAAGACAAATTTATTTGTCGAAGAAATTGCTGCCACAGCCTTTTTTGATGAAAACGGAAAAAAAACGACAACATATACAAACGTAGAAGATACTCATTCCACTTCATTTGGCGGTAATTGGAATCAAACCATCAAGAATGAAGCTCACGTTTTTCGTTATGGCATCAGCTTCAATGGAAATTATTCCTTTGACAAGGGGTTTACAAATGGTGTTATGTACAGCGCAAAATCTACACGACTAACACCTGGGGCTTACCTAAGTTATGACTATGGAGAACTACTAACAATCGCTCCCTCGTATAGACAAACGTACAATGAGACAAAATATGAAAACTCTGCCATAGACGCTAACTCGAATGTCTTACATACTATTAATTTACAAACCACCTCCTACTGGCCGAAAAATTGGGTTTTCGGAAATGATTTTGGATACACCTATAATTCGAACATTTCTGACGATTTCAAAAAAGATTTTTATCTGTGGAATACGAGTTTGTCCTATGGTTTTTTTAACAAAAAAATGTTGTTGAAGGTAAAAGTTTATGATATTTTAAACCAAAACCAAAGTGCTACTAGATCCATAAATCCCACTTCTATTCGTGATGAAGAAAATACGGTACTCAAAAGATATGCTATGTTTTCACTAAGTTACAAATTGGGTAAGTTTAAGAATAAAAAGCATTCTGATAAAAAGGGTGGTGATCTGGACTAACTATTTATGAGTTCATAATTAATTATAACGGATAGAAATTTTTAAAAACTTTTTGAAACTTTATCAACTGCTCGTATGGTAAAATCTAAATCTTCATAAGTAAGTGCATCGGTGATAAACCAAGTTTCATAAGCCGATGGTGCTATGTAAATCCCTTCTTGAAGTAATCCGTGAAAGAATTTCTTGAAGGTTTCATTATCTCCTTTTGCAGCACTTTGAAAATCAACTACTGGAGCAGTGTCAAAATGTACCGAAATCATTGAGCCTATCGTATTGATAGTAAACAATACATTATTAGCTTTTAAAACCGTATCGATTCCTTTTGCCAAATAATCTGTTTTTTCTTGTAATCTTTTGAAAACAGTTTTGTCGGCTTCTAAGGCTTGTAACATGGCTAATCCTGCTGCCATCGCTAATGGGTTTCCAGATAGTGTTCCTGCCTGGTAAACGGGGCCAAGGGGCGCTAAATAATTCATTATTTCGTTTCTGGCGGCAAAAGCTCCAACTGGTAAACCACCACCAATTACTTTTCCAAAACATACTATGTCTGCTTTAATGCCCAATAATTCTTGAACACCACCTCTTGCTAATCGGAATCCCGTCATTACTTCATCAAAAATTAGGAGAATTCCATTGTTGGTACACAATTGGCGCAAACCTTCGAGAAAGCCTTCTTTTGGTGGAATACAGCCCATATTTCCTGCAACGGGTTCAATAATTATGGCTGCAATTTCGTTTTTATTAGCAGCAATTAGTTGAGCTACGTTTTCTAAATCATTGTATTTTGCTAGCAAAGTATCCTTGGCAGTTCCTGCAGTTACTCCTGGACTGTTTGGAGAGCCAAAAGTAACAGCGCCACTTCCGGCTTGAATCAGAAAAGAATCCGAATGTCCGTGATAACAACCCGCGAATTTTATAATTTTGTCTTTTTTGGTAAAACCCCGCGCCAGTCTGATGGCACTCATACAAGCTTCAGTTCCTGAATTTACAAATCGTATTTTGTCAATATTAGGAACCATCGAAACGGCCAAAGCCGCGATTTGAGTTTCTAATTCCGTTGGCATGCCAAAAGAAGTTCCTAATTTGGCTTTTTCGATAACCGCATCCACAACAGGCGGAAAAGCGTGTCCTAAAATCATAGGTCCCCATGAATTTATGTAATCAATTAATTTATTTCCGTCTTCGTCAAACAGGTAAGCTCCTTTGGCACTTTTAACAAAAATAGGTGTTCCTCCAACGGCTTTAAAAGCTCGAACAGGCGAGTTTACGCCGCCAGGAATTACTTTTTCGGCTTCAGCAAAAAGCTGACTGCTTCTTTGATATAACATGTTTTTTATTTTAATATTAGTATGGATTGTCCTATTGCAATTTCGTTTTCTAAAATGTTGTTATTTCTTTTTAAATCTTCAATAGGAACATCATATTTTTTAGAAATGGAATATAAAGTATCTCCCTTTGTAACGAAATGCTCTCTAGAAATAAGTTTGGTTTTAGACGAATTTGAATCATTATTGTAAGATAAATTAGCTAATACGTTATCATATTGGTACAATTGGTATTTTTCGATTAGCGTAATTAATTTTGCTGGATATTGTGGGTCAGTAGCATAACCCGCATCTTTAAGTCCTGTTGCCCAGGATTTATAATCGGTTTTGTCTAAATTAAATAAGGCAGCATATCTTTTTTTCGCAGTCAAAAAAACAGCATGATCTCCGAAGGAATCATAAGGGTTTTTGTATTTTCTAAAACATTCATTAGCAGCGTCATCATTGTGTGTTACGGACTCGCCAGACCAATCGGAACTGCATTTGATACCAAAATGATTGTTGGCTTGTACACACAAACTGCCGGTTCCAGAACCAGATTCAAGTAAGGCTTGTCCTAAAATAATACTGGCTGGAATACCGTATTTTTTCATGTTAGATTGAGCTACCGTTTTATAATTATTGATGTAAGTCATAATCATTTCGGTTGTTACTTTTATTTTGCTTTTAGCTTCTAAAGTTTCGGTTTTGGGAGTATAAACTGACGCTTTTTTTTCTATTGTTTTTTTTGAAACTTTTGTTGCAGTTGAACTTCTTTTAGTAGTCTGAATAACCGATTTGTTCGTATGGCAACTTACGATTAAGAATAGAAGTATAAAAAAGTAGCTTTTGTTAATCATAAAAGTCTATTGTGGGTAATTTTTTTGCTTTTAGTTTTAAATTCATACCATATATTCCTTGAATTCCGCCAGTATGAATGAGTAAAATTTTTGAATTTTTCGGAAAATAATTGTTTTTAATCAAATTCATAACGCCAAAAACCATCTTTACTGTATAAATTGGATCCAGAGGAATTTTGGTTTCTTTATAAAACTCATTCATAAAAAGGATTAATTCAGGGGTTACTTTGCCATAACCGCCAAAATGAAATTTCGTAATTAATTCCCAATTATCTTTCTGTGCAAAAATACGAATTTCATCTTGTAAAAAATCGCCTTTTAGAGCAGGAAATCCTAAAACTTTTTGATGTTGTTGTAAACTATTTATAATTCCTGAAATTGTTCCTCCAGTTCCAATAGCGCAGCAGATGTAATCAAATTTAGAATCTTCAATTGTTAGTATTTCTTCACAGCCTTTTACCGCTAATGCATTGGTTCCGCCTTCAGGAATTAGGTAGAATTCTCCAAATTTTTCTTTTAAATTCGCCAAAAAATCAGTTTCAGTTTTGTTGCGATATTCTTCACGACTGATAAACTCTAGTTGCATTCCGCAATCTTGTGCAAACTGCAAAGTTGGGTTTTCAGACACTTTATTTTTTAATTCTTCGCCTCGAATGATCCCTATGGTTTTGAATCCGTTTTCTTTTCCAGCAAAAGCTACTGCTGCAATATGATTAGAAAAAGCACCCCCAAAAGTGAGTATGGTATGTTGGTTTTCGGACTTTGCTTGCAGTAAATTGTATTTTAGTTTTCGGAATTTATTGCCCGAAACAAAAGGATGAATTAAGTCTTCACGTTTAAAATGAACAGATATTGAATTTGGAAATGCGATTGATAATTCTTGGTTCAAAATGACTTATTTTTTGCAAAGATAAAATTTTAGAACAACAAAAATAGATAAGCTTTCTTCGGTTTAATGATACTAATGAAATTTCAAAAATTAGTTGGTAATAATTATTTTTTGCCCCATTTCTGATTGATTTCTATTTGTTAATTTCACAATATAAATGCCTTCGCTAAGTGTTGCGGTCGGAAATTGATATAATGGGTCATTACCTAATTGTGTTGTATTATAAACCAATCTTCCAGCTACATCATATAAGCTATAGGAACTCAGCTCTTGTTGTGTTGGATTGCTAATTATCAAATTTTTAGTTTCATTATTTTGAAATACTTGTATGTCTTTTTTCTCCAATTCATTTACACCCAAAGTGCCGTTTTTAAATGTGATTTCGTAGCGTGTATTGTTCGTCCCAGCAGCCAAAGTTAGTTCGCAAAAACTATTTTTAATATCATAATATACATCTGTCGTTTTATCGTGTAAGTAGATGTTTTCGACTTCTGGAAGATTCAAAATTTCGTTTACTGTAATCTTATAATTCGCTTGGGATGTATTTCTAAACCCTAAAGCAATTTTTTTGTCAATGTCAAAAGAAGCAATCGAATTGATAATATATTCTTTATTGCTTAAAGCAAAATAGGCATTCGAGGGGTTGTCATTTTGAGACAAAGCATCCATATATCGGTCTACACCGTCCGAAGACAAAGGGTTAATTGCTAATACGGTTTGGCTTATTGGTCCATTGTTTAATAGTGTATTTAAACGAATAAGTGATGTAGTGCCTAAACTTGATGTTTCAGCACTGGAGTTTTTTTGAAGCTGTGAATCTAAAACTTCTGGTTTAAATAATCGATAGCTATTTTTCATTTGAACATTTCCTTTGACAAGTCCTTTTATTAAAAAACCTTGACCAATAGGGGAGTACTTTCTTTGATAAATATCGGCATTGCTGTTAACTGATGTAATGGGTGTTCCAGATCCGTTGTAAGTATAAAAAGGGGCTGGCACATAAATATTGGCACCAGAATAGGTAGCATATCCTCCTTTGTATTCAGCAATAAAATGTGTATTTTGAGTCTTGTCTTGTTGCCAAAAATAGGCAATTCCAGTGCAATTGGTTTCTGAAATTAGAAATTCTTGCAGATTAATTGCTGAAGGATATGGATTTCCGGTTAGGGTTAATTCACCAGGTAAAACAGGAATATTTATTGTTCCATCATTTGGTTTTCCTCTAAAGTCATATCGCTGATGATAACCATCAGGGTTGTTTTGAACCCCATTTACGGCGGTTGAATTGGTTCCTGAACTTCCTTTCATGGTAAATCCTTCTCCTGTCACTATCGTTGATGTTGGACCTACTTGAACCCAATCAGAATAAGTCGTTTTGTTGATAAATTTATAAATCCAATAGGGAGCGATTTTTAGAGGTGCAGCGGTGCCATCATAGATGTTTGATGCCAAAATAATTGCCGGAATCGTTTCGGTAATAGAGCTAGGAATTCCTAATTGCTTAATTCCAAAAGGATTGTTTACAGCAGTAGATGTCGTTGTATTTCCTACCGGAGAACACCAATAATTAAATTGAAAATTATTTGCGTTTCCTTCTTGGAACACCGATAAATTTCCTATTCCTTTATTCGCTCCAGTTCCAAGAGTACTTTGTAATAATTGCCCTTGATTTCTTAAATAAAAGTTGCTGGTAGTAGCATTTAACTCCAAATCTTGTTTGACCGTAACAAATTGATTGCTTACAAAAACATAGCTATTAGGACCAACAAACATTTGGGCATTTGCTATTTGCTGAAATAAAAATCCAGATAGCAGCAAAACGGTTAGATATGTTTTTATAAATTTCATATTCCTAAAGCAAATAGGTTGAATGATTTTATTCTTATTTCGCCAGTTGCACCTATGTTTCCAGCCCATATTTCTATGAAATCATTTGGAGATAGTGTTATCAAGGATTGTATGCTAATGTTTTGTGTGTCTGAAATTGATATTTTTTGTAACACTCGAGAATTAACTATGAAATTAGTATTCGATTTTCTGAATTCAAATAAATAGGTTCCAGTAGTAGCCGATGTTACTGCAATTACGCCAGATATACGGAATGATTTTGTGCTCGTTCCAGTATATTTTAGTCTTCCGTTTGCAGTCATAGTAAAGTTCGAACTACTTGTTGAAATAGTAGTGCTAGGATTACACAAAAACATATTAGAATTCCCATCAGTTGTTGATGTGGCAATAGAAACCAAAGTTCCTGTTGTGTCAAAATAACTTATTTCGCCAACGGAATTTTGTGTTATATTCGAAGCAATAACCTTCCAATTTTCACCATCACTTATTAAGCTTACGGCATCCTTTGCTTGAGTCAAGACTAAATTTATTTCTCCATCAATCAATTGAGAGGATGTTGTTGCGATAGTAACGTTGGCAGTACTAGTTTCGTTTCTTTTGACGCTATAAATTCTACCTTTTACACTTGTCGAATTTGGTAATGTTATTGTTTTTTCGATTGCACCGTTGTTACAAATTAGAACACTATGGGTTGCGTCTAGGGTTAAATCCGTAGTTGTCGTAGTTATCGATTGACCATTAGAGCCATTAACTTCAAAAGTAGATAACGGTGTTGTGGTTGCAATTCCGACTTGTGAAAAGCTGATATGATTTACAAAAAGAAATAATGAAATGGAATAAAAAATCAAAATAAAGCTTCTATTCAAAGGGGCTATTTGTTGCATAATCTTTAATTTTATTTATATTAAAAAATAATTTAAATCTTACATTAATTAAATACTTGTGTATTTAGTCGAACAAATATAACACATTATCTGATATGTTCAATTTTTTTTAATCATTTTTTTTTTTTTTTTAAATGAAACGCACAGGAAAAAGGCTATTCTATAAAGGAAATAAATACGATTTAATCTCTTTTGATTTAATTCCTCGAAGTTCTGTTTTGATTTTTTTTGCCACAGATTTGCTTTGTAGGTTTGCTTCGCTCTGGTTAAGGATTAAAAGAATTTTTGAAAATCTGTGAATCCATATCATCCGTGAACCTCAACCAAAATTGGTATAAGCAACGGATTGTTATATTTCGATAATAATTCTGATGATATGACTTGAGGTAATTTAACTAATTCAAACCCGTTGTGTGAAATTCAATTTATTTATTTTTTTCACCCAACGGGTTTAATTTTTAAATTAATTTGGTTTCTTTGAATTTTTATGAATTATACCCAACGGGTTAATTCAAGTATTTCAAAAACCCCCAAAAAGAGCGATTTCTTAAATAGTCGGGATTGGGTTCGTTTATATAAGCTTCACGCTCAAAACAGATGCTTCTGTAGGCTAAATCAAATTTTTTGTAATACGCCAAGCGCCAAAAAAATTCTAAGATATACCAAATATAAAAAGGAAGAATTAGTAATTCTAATTGCTGTCGCAGATGAATTCGTTCATGATTTAGAAAAATTTTATTTTCTTTATCCAATCGGTATTTCACAAAAACAAACGGATAAATTGCCAAGCCCCGAAAGCCTCTTGGAATTAAATATTTGGCAACCACTAGGAACATTCGACGGAAAGGTTTTAATTTTGCAGCTATGAAGGAACAAAGTAATGAAAATAATTTAATCGAAGGCGAAGATTTTTATTTTACCCCAGAAGGCTATAAATGTTTTACCGAAAAACACCATTTAAAACGGGGTTATTGTTGCAAAAGTGGCTGTCGCCATTGTCCGTACGGATTTGATAAGAGAACCGGGGAAATAAAGAAATAAATTATTTAAATATTCTAAATCAAATTATTATTCTTTGCTTTCTGGATGGCTTCGAGTTTGTTGTGTACTTGCAATTTAGAATAAATATTTTCGACGTGTTTGCGGATAGTTCCTGCCGAAAGAAATAAGTTTTCGGCAATGGCATTGTATTTTAATCCTTTGCTCAATTGTTCTAAAACTTCAATTTCGCGGGGTGTTAAATTGTATTCCTCATCGTTTGTAATGTTTTCGAAAGTAGTAGGATTGCGAAATAATTTCAGCGTTTTCATAGCGATTGATGGCGTCATTGTTGCTCCACCATCCATGGTGTCCAAGATTCCCTGATGCAAATCTTTTGGGTTTACTTCTTTGAGTAAATAGCCATCGGCACCCGCTTTTATGGCATTAAAAATGTTTTCGTCATTGTCGAAAACCGTTAACATGATGATTTTGATTTGAGGGTATTTATTTTTTATGATTTCTGTTGCTTCAATTCCGTTCATTTTTGGCATTTCAATATCCATAAGAATCAAATCGATATTGTGGTTCTTTTCTAATTTTTCAACACAATTTATGCCATCCAAAGCAGTAAATTTTATATCGAAATCCTCAAAAAAAGACAATTTCTCTTGAGTCGATATTATTAGGAATGAGTTGTCGTCAACAATTGCAATTTTAATCATTTTATAGCTTTTAATTTTATAAAAGTACTTTTAATTTAGAAACAAAAAAAAAAACATTTGTCGTATTTTTTCAAAATTTTTTAGCTCGAGATTTTATATCAAAATAGAAATCTTAGTTCCATCATTTCCAGAACTCAAACTAAATTCTCCACCTACTTCTTCAATTCGTTTTTGCATGTTTTGTAAACCGTTTCCTTTTTCGATAGTGGCTTGGTCAAAACCAATTCCGTTGTCTTGAATAGTTATTTTGGTTTGGGTTTCTAGTTTTTTTGCATTGATGGTAATTACGCTAGCATTGGCATATTTCAAGGCATTGTTTACGGCTTCCTGGATGGTTCTGTAGACATTCATCCCTTGGACTGAAGTTAGTTTTTGGGTTTTTAGCTCTTCGTCAATGGCAAAACTAAAACTGATATTTTCTTGTGAAATTTTCGCTTTTTCGATATAGTTATTAATTCTAACTTCCAAATCTTCATAACTTATTTCGCTGGAGTTCATGGCCCAAATCGTGTCTCGAAGTTCTACAATAGTTTCTTTGGCAAAACTAGAAATAGTATTTAGTTTGTTGTCGAGTTTGTTATTTGTGATATCAAACGCGTATTTTATATTGTCTACCGATGAAATGATAAAAGTAAGTTGCGCACCAATATTATCGTGTAAATCACGAGAAATACTCAATCGTTGTTCTTGCAATTTGTTTTGATTTTCGATTGCTGCAATAGCTTTTTTGAGTTTATATTCTTGAGTTTGTTGAAGGATTTTTTGTTTTTGTTGACGGTAAATTAAGAAACCAATTAAAGCCGTTAGCAGAGTTAAAACGGAAACTCCAAAAATCCAAATATTCTTTTGTTTGGCTTGAGCTTGTTGCTCGAGGATTTGCTTTTCCTTTTTTTCGGTTTGGTATTTGGTTTCAAGTTCAAAAACTGCTTTAGTTTTTTCATTAGCAAATAGACTGTCTTTGCCAATACAGTAAAGATTTGAAAATAAATACGCCAAATCGTATTTTCCTATTGCTGCATTCGCTTTTGAAAGATTTTTATAACCATAAACCTCCAGTAAATAAGCATCCGCTTTTTTAGCAAAATCCAACGCTTTTTTAGATTGAATGATACTTTCTGAGTATTTTTTTTGCTTGATTAAGCATAAGGCATAAGCATTTGTTGTCTCGGCAACCTCAAATCCGTTACCATGTTTTTCATGTAATTGTATTGCTTCTATATAATTTTTATTAGCCAATTTAAATTGATGTAGGCTGTCGTAAACAAAAGCAATAGTTGATACTGGATAGCCCATAAACCTATCATAACCCATTTTTTTATAGCCTTGTTTTGCTATTTCAGAATATTTCAGTGATTCCTTATACTCCTTGAAATTTATCAAAATTGACCCTAAATTACCCGCAGAAGTTGTTTTTCCAAAATCGTTATCGGTCTTAAGGTATAATTCATATGCTTTTTTATAATAATAAAGCCCCTTAGTGTATACTTTTTGAGCTTTGTAAACAATTCCAATATTACTATTTGTCATTGCTTGTTTGTCAATATTCTCTTTTTTATCGAAGTAATACAAGGCTTTAAAATAATATTTTAAAGCATCTGGATATTGCCCTTTTGTATCATACATAATTCCAATATTGTTGTATGTTTCAGCAATACCAATAGAATCTTTGATGGTTAATCTAATTTTTAATGCTTTTTTATGAAAAAACAAAGCGGAATCTAATACCGTTTTATATTGAAAAATATTAGCAATCGAATTGTAGGACAAAGCTATACGAGTTTCGCTTTTTAATAACCGAGCTTTATCTAATGCTTTTTTGGCATAAAACATTGCTTTATCCAAATCATTATTGCTGTATTCATCTGTCAATAAGGTAAGGGTGCCGAATTGTTGGTCATCATTTCCTTTGTTTAGAATTTGTTTTAAACTGTCTATAATTTGTTTTGAACTCTGGGCTTTAACAAAAAAAGGAAATAACAATACTCCTAAAAAAAACATACATTTCCTCATAAAAAATCAATTTAAAAATAAATGTAGTAAAAAAACTTTAACTTTAATAAACTCGATTTTATACAAGGTTAAAAATAATCTTTAAAAAACCATTAAGCCAAATTGTTTTTAGATACAATCTCAAATAAATCTCGATTCAATTCGAAAATTTCTGAGTTTAAAGAGGTATTTATGGTTTTTATTTTATTTTTCAAATCTTCTGAAAGCTTGATTTTTTCATGTTGTCTGGATTTGTTTTTGCTAATTTGAATAATTATTTCTCCCAAAACTCTTATTTTTTTTTTGAAGCCTTTTTTTTTATTATAAAATAGGATGTTCAGTTTTATAATAAAAAAAATAAAAACCAAAATTGTTATCGAAAGAAATAGGATTATTGCATTTGATGGTTCTATTAGCATCATCTAATTTATTTTTATTGAACAATCAGTTTTTTGGTGGTTTTACTTCCGTTTTTTCTATTTCTAGAATACACATTACTCCTTAATAAACTTAGCATTCGTAGCCGAAACCCTATCGTTAACCTCAATAAAATAAATTCCTTTGGCGAGATTCGAAACATTGAAATTAAAATTATCTCCTGATACATTTTGTATCTCTTGAACTGTCTGACCAGATAAAGAAATTATTTTTATATTAGCTTTTTCGAGATTATTTTCTAACGAAAGATTGATTTGTGATGATGTTGGGTTTGGAAATAAACTTACTTTTAATTCATTAAAACTTCTGTTATTTAAAAAGTTCGCTGCAGAATATTTTGCAATAAAACTATCTGTTAAGCCTGCACTTGTTAGGTTATTAGTAGTCGATGACATATCAAAATCAACAATAGAACTAAAATGTCCACTAAAATAAATATTGTTATTATTTAATAGTAAATCAATAGGAAATGTAATGTCTGAACCACCTAAATGATTAAAAGATATAAGATTCCCAGAAGTGTTTAAAACCGATACAAAAAGATTTCTAACTGTAAACCCAGCGGTTGTGGCAGTTCCAGAGCCTGATGGAGTAGTATAATTTAGTGTATTTTTAAAATCACCCAATGTAAAAATATTTCCATTATTATCAATCTTAATTTTTTTCAACCCACAGCCCCATTCTGTGGTAAAAATTTGTTTCGCCCAAATAATATTGCCGTTAGAGTCCATTTTAGAAACATAAGGCACGGTTTGGTATTGGTGAAATAAATATAAAGTGTTGGCACTACTATCAAAATCCATTTGACCTTGCAATGCGCCAGTAGTGTAAATATTGCCACTCGAATCTAAAGTCATATCTTCGGATGCACTATTTTGATTTGATTGAAAATATTTTGCCCAAATAAAATTTCCATTATTGTCTAATTTTAATGTAAATGGATTTTGGGTGTATTGACCACCAGTAAAAGTTGGATCAGAACCGTAAGAAGTTACACCAACGCCAGGGTCAAAATCAACAGCTCCGGCGAAGTAACCAGCAACAAGCACATTGTTTGAAGCATCAATTAGAATTTTATTTCCACTGCAGTAAGGAAAGTTACTGCCATTATAAGCTGTAGTTTTTCCTACAACCTTATTCCAAACAAAAGATGCTGTGTTGTCTAGTTTGGTGATGTAAATTGAATAACCATCTACGGAAGTAAATATGTTACTAACTGTGGGACTAGGGTCAAAATCTTCTGACAGCTTAAAATTTCCTGTTAAGTAAATATTTTGATTTGAATCTATTGCAATCGAAGTAGGTGTTCCTCCAATTTGCTTAGCATACACAAAATTGCCATTATTATCTAGCTCTAATAAAAATTTAAAAATTAAAGATTGAAAATTTACATATCCCAGATTTGAAACGGCAGTACTTGGATCAAAATCTACTTCATTTTTAAATGTACCAATAACAAATATATTTCCAAAACTATCAATAGTAATATCTGCTGGTGTTGCGCTTATAGTTTTTGTCCACAATAGAACTCCATTTGCATCATATTTGGATATCAACATCAAGTTCGAGTTGGATGCTGATACTGTCGTAAAAACATTTCCACTATTGTCTATCGTAATGTTACTTGCTCGATCTTGCGAAGAAGAACCCTGCTGTTTTACCCATTCTAAAGTTGGAGATTGGGCAAAAGTTGAAATTGAAATTGAAATTATTGCAACAACTATTTGTAATTTTTTTTTCATTTTGATAAAGTTTAAAAGTTATACGACAAATTTGAGGTATTTGTAAACACAAAAAAATACGACGTTTGTCGTATTTTTTACTTTTAAATTTGCGACAAATCAGCCAACGCAATTTTTACAAAACTTATGGTTGGGACATCATTTACCCATTTTATAAAATATAATGTTTCGGTCTTTTCATCATAAAAAGGCGAACCTTCATAATCCGAGCTGTTTATTTTACTGCCAAGATTTATAGGCTCTGACCATTTTTTCCAAGTGTCGTCCAATCGATGTGTTACATAAATATCATAATCGCCATAACTGCTGAAACCATTGCTACTAAAAAGTAGTGTTTTTTGGTCGGACAATAAATAAACTGATCCTTCATTGGCAGCTGAATTGATAGTTTTACCCATATTTTGTAGAAATCCGTATGTGCCATCGTCTTTTCTAGTGGTAAAATACAAATCCATTCCACCTTGAGTCAAATCGGTTTCTATTCCCATCACGATGGTTTTTTGGTCGTTTGTGATTGATGCCGTTGAGGTATCATCATAATTATTGTAAGCGGTAATTTTCAATAAACCAGTTGATTGGTAAGAATTGTCCAGAAATTCATATCCCGTTTCGCCACTTGCTCGAGTGTAAGACATTCCGCCTTTTAGAATAAAACTCGGCTGATGGGCTAAAATATAATTATAAGTTTCGTTTAGATTTAATACTGGATTCTCTTCTGTTGGTTTAGACCATTTTCCATTAACAACTTTCGAACAAGAAAAAATTCGTTCTTTGTCATTTGTTCTTTCACTGAAAAGTAATTTTTGACCATCAAAAGAAACAATAGGACTAGAAGGAATTAAATCTCCAAGTGCAATACTTTCAGGATTTGGTAATCTTTCAAAAACTAGATTTGTATTGATTTTGGCTTCAATTGGCAAACCAGAATCCGAGATTCCTATAGCATCAATTTGTTTTTGTCCCGGAATTATAGCGAAGCTAAAAAACACTTTTACAGCAACAACACCAATTACAGCATTATCTAGAACGGCGTATTCAACACCTGGATTTAATACATCTGGAGCTTCATGAATTTTTCTTCTTTTTCGTTTAAAATAATAACTTCTGTCGGTGCTTAATGTCGATTTGTAAATTGGTGTTTTCCAATCTCTGGTTCGAGTCCATACCGTTTCATATTTGCCAGAACCATTGTCTACCTCTATTTTTATCACACAACCAGAATTGGTATTTTCGAAAACGGCAACTTGTTTTACGGTTTGCGGTTTTTCGAAACCTACTTCTACAATTTCGCGACCGTCGAGTGCTTTTTTTGGTGTCCAGGCATTGGCAGAGTTTCCTCCTTGGGGAAAAGCATCGGGTTTGCCAAGAATTCGTTTAATTCCATTTTGTTTTCCGCCAAGGTCAGAAGAGAACTTGATGAGTTTGCTTGCCCACTGAATTTGTTGTGCTTGTGCGGAATATAGAACAAAGAATATAGAGCAAAGAAGTATTGATTTTTTCATATACATATTTTTAAACCATTAAGAAAGTTAAGGTAAATAAGTAGGGCATTCTCTAAAAAACACCACGAATTTCATTAGAATTTAATTTAAAAAAGGGCTGTAAAAATCAATTCACAACCCCTTTCGTTACAACTAAAAACGCTTAATTGTTTGCTACAAACATTTCGCTCCTCTGGAGCTTTAGTTGTTTACCTTAATTTTTTCTACTTTTTTACCTTTAAAAGCAAATATGTATTCACCATCTTCAGTGATATCAATACCGTCACCATATTTTGGACTTCCTCCTTTTCCTTTGGATTGAACTGAGCCTTTGGTTTCGCCAGTATTCATATCAATACCATAAATTATGTTTTTGCTATTTCGTTGATCTCTCAAGAAATAATTATCGCCAACAGGATAAAAATTATCAACTCCTCGAATTTTTTCGGTGGCATAAACCCTAGAACCATCTTTTTTATTGTAAGACGCCAAACCCTTTTCAGATAAAACAACAACTTTATCACCAAAGTCAATTACATCTGTAGCTTTACCAACTTTAGCATCATTATGCTTGACATCAAATAATTGATTTCCTGATGCGATATCGTAACCATAGAATTCATCTCCATCGCCAACAAAAAGTGTTTTGTCTTCGTGAATGACAAAATCGGTAATGCGTTTATCGAATTTTTCAGACCTCCAAGCTGTTTTTCCAGTTGCATCGTCTAATGACAATACACTGTTTTTTTGTGCTTTATAATCCCAATAAATATAAGGAACCCAACTCTTAATTGCACCTCCGCCAAAACCAGTTAATGCTCCTAAAGCTGCACCAGTAACGTTTACTGATTCTTCGTATCGCAGTTCCTGAACTTGTACTTTTCCTCCTACTTGAATAAGAATTTTATTATTCACTTTATAAATATTTGGCATACAAAGAGTACCTGTAATTTTCTCAGAAGCCCATAATAATTTACCGGATTCCAAATCGTGTTTCTCAACATATTTTGTTCGATCTCTTGTTCCTAACATTACCAAATAAACTGCATTATCTGTGAATAAAGGATTGGCAAGTGTTCTATAAATTTTAGTTTGTCGTTTGCCCCCAATCAAACTGTTTCCGCTTGAACCTTGCATATCATTTTCATATCGAGCTTCCCATAATTTTTGACCATTAGCTATATTATAAACTTGTATTCCATCAAGATACATAAATAATTTATCACCTTTAATCCACATATCTATAATGGCTCTGCGGGTTACTAGTTCTTTTTCGATTGTTCCTAAAAAAGTGGCATCCCATAAAACATCTCCGTTCGATGCATTGATTTTTACCAATTGATTTTTGAATCCTGCAAACAAGGCTCCTAATGCCGTTGGTTTGAAATTAACCATTATAATTTCATTTCTTTTGGCATCATAAATATATTTTCCTACTCCACCTTTAAAACGGTTGGTTTCCCAAATTTTTTCTCCTGTTTTGGCATTTACTAAAATTACCGAAGCTTTTTGCGAAATTAAAAACGCATCTAACTCATCAATGTATTTTACTGTTTCTAACTCGGCTTGATCTCCGCCATCCTCAGCTTTAGTTCCTTTTGGGATTAAGTTTTGATACGATTCCGAATTCCAAAGTTCTTTTCCTGTCTTAATGTCAATACAAGCCACACGGTCTGTTCCTAATTTACGCTCGTCAAAAAGAAAAAGATAGCCTCCGTCTTTTTTCCAAACGGTGTATTGAAATTCAGATTTATTAGTATTGTTTGTTGTTATTTTTTTGTAATCACCATTCCAAATCGGTTTTCCGTCTTTGTTTAAAACAGAAGCCGAATTGTCATCTGTGCCTACTACAAATGTTCCATCGCTATCAACGACTGCTATTCTAGTAGCTTTGTTATCAAATTCTGATTCCCAAACTGTGGCGAAACTTCCTGTCTTTTTCCCAGCACTAGAACCGCCTCCTAATTTTGCTTTTGCTTTGTCTAATAATTTTCCAAACTGTGCTGAGGTTGGAATAGTTGCCATCATTGTAATAGCTAATAATCCTGTTGTTAATCTGTTCATGATTTTGCGTTTTTAGTTATTGATAATTTAAAATGTAATGCTGTGGCGAATTTTATAGCGCTGTTGCTTCTGTAGTTTGAAATAAAATTTATGGTCTAAAATATATTCTGACATAAAATTGATAAAGTCAGGATTTTTAATATCGCTATCTACTTTGAAGAAGGTAGATACTTTGCCGTTTTGAACCACGCCAACATCAATAGTGACTGTTCCTGAAACGGCTGCAAATTTTTTGTTTTTCTTTTTTAGAAAGTTTTCGGATTGGAATTCGGCATCAATTTCCTTAGTTACCATTTCTGCTACTTCTTCCTCATCGGTAAGTACTTTTTTTTGAGAAAAAGCAGGAGTTGAAAAAAGGATAAGGAAGGTTCCAAAAAATAAAATAAGGGATAGTTTTTTCATATAGCTTGTTTTGTAAATTAGTATTTTACAAATCTGAGCTATTTTGAAAAGTCAGTCAATACGACAAAATACGTATTTTTATTAAAAAGTGATTCGAGCACATTGGTTTTTAATTACCACTATTTTATCCTGAAGTTTCGATAAAAACTGCAAATGACTTTCGGAATTTGGATTAAAAGGACGGTGTGCTAATGCTTTTTGAATCGTTTCGACTTCCTGCATAATCGAATGACTTTCTTCTGAAATATTCGTTTCGGAAAATCGTTCCCAAATATAATCTATAGCCACTTGACTCGGATGCAACATATCTTCGGCATAGAATCGATAATCGCGCAGTTCGTCCATCATGATTTCGTAGGAAGGGAAGTAGCTTGAAGTTGGAAGTTGGAAGCTGGAAGAATGTAAAGCCGAAATTAAATGCGCTTTACTTAATTGATTTTCTACAAAGCCGTCTTTGATATGGCGAACGGGAGAAATGGTAAAAATAAAACTGCAATTTGGGTTGATTTTATGAATTAAATCAATCGTGTTTTGAATCGATTTTTCGAGGATTTCTACAGCTAAAATTTCTTTTTCAAATGCTGCCTGTGGCACTTTATGACAATTTGCTACTACTTCGTTGGTCGATTTTAACTTGTAAATCCACGATGTTCCGTAAGTAATTAGGACATGTGTGGATTTGGTTATTTGGTTATTTGTTGATTGGAGAATAGCATTTAAATTTTCTAAAAATTGGTCTTTGTTTTCATGACTCAAATCCGAATGAACTTCGTAACAATGCCAACGCTCGTTGTGAAAAAAAAGGTCTTTTTCGGTAAATTCAATTTTATTTACAATTCTTTCTATTAACCTTTCAATAGAAACGGGATTAAAAATAATCCCAAACGGATTCACTGTGTTTTCGAACTTGTAATACTCTAATTTATCTCCCATATTTTCAGCAAAACAAGAACCTAACAAAAGTAATTTAGAACTATAATCAATGGGTTGAGTCGATTTTAGAATCGGAATTTTGGTAGTGAAAATCATTCGAAAGGGGTTTAATATCCAAAAATACAAAATAGCAATCAAATAACATTGTTAAGTAGAAATTGCTTAATTATTCCTTATTTTTGCCATTCTAAAATTTATAAAATGAACCTATTATATTCCTATCTAAAACAACACAAAACCTTATTGTTTTTTGCCTTAATTATGGCTACTGTAAACATTTGTTTTAGTTTAAGTGATTCGATAATTACAGGTAAATTGATGCAGGATTGTGGTGTAGGCATTGCCAAATATAAAGGAAACGAACTCGGTTTTATAAAAGCCGTTGGTTTTTGGTTGATGCTTTCGTTGGGGGTTTCAATGATTTCGCGTTTAACCAAAAACTTTCAAGATTATTTCACCAATATTGTTATTCAGCGGACGGGAGCCGAAATGTATACTGACGGAATCAAAAAATCTTTGGATTTGCCTTATGAAGATTTTGAAGACCAACGCAGTGGCGAAACTTTGAGCAGATTGCAAAAAGTTAGAACCGACTCTGAAAAGTTGATTACCTTATCTATTTCCTTAATTTTTCAAACTATTGTGGGTTTTGTTTTTGTCATTATTTACATCTCCAGAATTGATTATCGGATTTCCTTTATCTTTTTAATTTCGGCTCCAATAATCGCCCTTTTAAGTTCTTTTTTGGGCAAAAAAATAAAAGTAATTTCGAAACGAATTGTTAATCAAACCAATTCGCTTGCAGGTTCTACTACCGAAAGTTTACGAAACATAGAACTCGTAAAAAGTTTGGGATTAACCCAACAAGAGGAACAACGATTGAATTCGAATACTCAAAAAATATTAGGTCTCGAATTGCAAAAAATTAGATTCATTCGCAGTTTAAGTTTTATTCAAGGAACAACCGTTCATCTAATGAGAACTTGTGTGGTTTTTACTTTGTATTATTTTTTATTTGGCGATAAAATTTTGGTTGGCGATTTATTAACGATGGTCTTTTTTACTTTTTTCATTTTTGGACCTTTACAAGAATTAAGTTCGTTTATTATAGTTCGAAACGAAACCAAAGTGTCTCTAGAAAACTTCCAAAATTTATTGAATGCCCAATCGGAATTTCGTCCTGAAAATCCAAAACCAATTGCAAAAATAGAATCGTTACAATTCTCGAATGTGAGTTTCCAGCACAAAACAGCCCATTTTCCTGCGGTCGAAAACATTAATTTTACGATTAAAAAAGGCGAAACGGTAGCTTTTGTAGGGCCTTCTGGAGCCGGAAAAACAACGTTAGTCAAATTATTAGTAGGCTTGTATCCGCCAGCAATTGGGGAAGTATTGTATAATTCAATCAATTCAAAAGAAATCGATTTATTGGAATTGCGCCAACAACTGGGATTTGTCACTCAAGACGCCCAATTATTTTCGGGAACGATTCGCGAGAATTTATTGTTCGTAAAACCCGATGCTACCGATGCGGAATTGAATGATGTTTTGAAAAGAGCGAGTTGTGAAACTTTATTGCAACGCGCTCAAGACGGATTAAACTCCACCATTGGCGAAGGCGGTATAAAAGTTTCAGGTGGCGAAAAACAACGATTGTCCATTGCTCGGGCTATTTTGAGAAATCCTAATTTGTTAATTTTTGACGAAGCTACTTCGGCTTTAGATTCAATTACCGAAGAAGAAATTAATTCGACTATCCGAACCATTTCAGACAGCAATAGAATTACGGTTTTAATTGCACACCGACTTTCAACGATTATGCATGCCGATACAATTTTTGTATTGGAACAAGGAAAAATTATCGAACAAGGCAAACATGAAGAATTACTTCTGGAAAAAGGCTTGTATTATGCGATGTGGAGGCAACAAATAGGGGAGAGGAAGTAGGGAATAGTATTTATTTTAAAACTTACTTTTTTTAGTCTTTATGTTTTTAAAAATTAATTCTAAATTGTCTTTCCATTTTTTGAGATTTAAAGCGTACACTTCCCGGTATTTTGAGATGATTTCTTGGTGTTTGAATTGAAAATCATCATTCATTTCATAGTTCCAATTGTTATCTCTAAAAATGGTTTCAAAATTAAATACATTTCCAACCAACAATTTGTAGTCACTAACCACTTCTTGATGTTGTTTCGAATGCAAAATGGGTTTTATTTCTTCGTTATAAAAAGTTATGGCAGTTTCGTTAATCGCAAGACCTTTTTCTATCCAATGTTGATGTAAGGCTTCGTCTTCGTATTTAAAAAAGTCTGTAATAAGCTTGTCCGAAAATGAATCGGGTAGTTTAACGTTAGATGGATTTGCATCTAGGGATTCATCATACGGATGGAGTTCCGAGTTAGGAATCAACGAGGAATTAAACAAATACCATTCTGAATCGACTATTAAATAAATAAGTTGTTTGGTTTTTAGTTTGGTTAACCAAGTTCTATAGCGCACAGGAGTTTTAAATAATCCCGGATCAATAGCCATTTTGCGCACTTTATTGCCAATTCGAACTTGAAGTATAGGAGCAACGTGATAACCCCAATCGATTTTACCGCTAGGAGATATGTTTTTTTTATCGATAATCGTGATTAATTTACTGCTAGAAGTAGAATAAACCACAGGAGCAAACGCCCAAATTTTGGCACATTGATACCCTTTAGATTCTAATAACAAACTGATAAAATGCGAAATATTATGACAATTGGCTTGTTGATACCCAAAAGGGATTTCAGATTGAATAATTTCTGCAAATAGAGCGTTTGCTGTATTTAGATCTATGATAGATGCTTTTCGAGCCGTTAAAAGGGGATGTTTCTTTTTAATAGTATAAAAATTTTAAATTTTATTTATGAACAGGAATAACATCTACTTCGACTTTTATTTTATGTTCTCCAGAACTGAAAATAATTCCTTTTAGTGGCGAAACATCGGCAAAATCTCTACCATAAGCGGTTATGATATGCCGTTGTTCTGGAATCATATTGTTGGTTGGGTCAAATTCGCACCAACCCATCTCAGGAATATAGACTGAAATCCAGGCATGAGAAGCATCTGATCCTTCTAACTTTACTTTTCCTTTTGGGGGCAATGTTTCGATATAACCACTTACATATTTAGCAGGAATCCCAATACTTCTTAGACTAGCAATGGCCAAATGTGAAAAATCTTGACAAACCCCTTTTCTTTCTTTGAGTACTGTTTTCAAAGGAGTATTCACATTAGTTGATCCTGATTTGAATTGAAATTCAGTGTAAATTTTATTGATTAATTCCAAAACTGCTTCATACAATAACATTTTAGGACGCATACACGTTTTGGCAAATTCAATTATTTCGTTATCCCAATTTATATATTGGCTTGGTAATAGATATTGCAAAATTTCAACTTTGAGTTTAACATCAGTTTGAAATTTTTGTATTGCTTCTTCACAGGTTATGGTATTAAAAAGTTGTACTGGATTGTTCAATACTTCGATATCACTTGAAACATTGACTTTTAACGATTTGTGCGATTCATGAAGTGAAAAATAATGCTGAATATTTCCAAAATAGTCCGTTCGGCTATACACTTTGGAAGGTTTGGGCTCAATTTCTAACTTGAAATTGCTACAAATTTGTTTGGCAGAATTTCGAGGTTGCAAACACAAGATACTTTGGTAATTGTGCACCTCATTGACATAGGTATATAAAGTCTTATGTTTTAATTTATATTTCATCAGTATCTATACTTTCAAGAGTTTCAAAAACAGAATGTTGCATCACGGAATGATTAAAATACAAACTCGATAAATTGTTAGAAACTGTGCAAATAAGTTCAAAAACCTTCGAAAGTGTTTCGTCTAATTCAGGACGAAACTGAGTTGCAGAATCCACTTTAATTAGTTCATCGGCATCAATTAATTTGACAATGGTACTGGCTTCCAAAACTGATTTTTCGGCTATACTCAATCGATTGGGTTCATTGATTTTAGGCAATTTAGAGAGGTATTGCGAAAGGGTATCCAATAAGTACGAAAGCGTATAAGGCAAGTTTTTTTCTAAAAAAACCATGTTAATAACGGCTTTCAAACTCAAATGTGATTTGTATATATGTCGGTATTGTGCCAATAAATGGTGGTTTTCCAAAATGGCTTCCATCAAAACAGCTTCTTCTTGCTCAATTTTTTTGAAATTGAAAGTAGAGCGAAAAACCGAAAGTAAGGATAATAATCGTTCCACATTTTTACCAGATTCTAATAAATAAAACCCATTGTCTCTTGGCAATGTTTCGTAAATGTTTCCATAAAAAGAAAAAAGACGAATGTGCAATTTATCTAAACCGTGGTTTACATAATTGATATTATTGGTATTCGTGTTTTTTAGCGCAAAAAGACTGTCTTCGACTAGGTTGATGATGCGCCGAGTATCGTGATTCCATTTTTCGCTCACTTGATTAATGGTGTTCAAAAGCGATTGAAGATTATAAACAACAGAACCTATTTTAGTAGGATCATTGATTAAAAGCAATAATTCTGCAATTGGATTTTCGAAAATAGCTTCGTTATCAAATTCTTCTCCGTCTTTATCTTCTTTTCCAACAAATCCAGGATACGTTTGCGTGAGATGGGTCAGTGATGTTAATAAAACAACCAAAAACTCAGGTTGTTTATTACCGTGCTTGGTTACATTTTCGTTGAGTCTATTTAGAATTATTTTCAAAAAACTTCGCAACGCCATTGTTCTTTCGCACAAACGCCCCAACCAAAATAAATTTTCTGCATTTCGGCTAGTTAACGAATTATTGAGTTGATTGTTAGAGTTTTTTCGTTCAATAGCATTTTCGTGATATTCTGTTGGAGTATCTGTTATAATCCAAGTATCTTTAGAAATTCCGCCCAATTGGTTCGAAATTTCAAATTTGTCTTTTACGGCTGAACTTCGAGTTAATCCGCCTTGCATTACTTTATATCCATCGCGATCGGCTATCAAAAAAGCACGCAATGCAGCATAACGAGGTTCTATTGTTCCGTTTATAAATGCTGGAGTGGTGGACAAACTCACTTCTTCTTGGGCTACATAATTTTTGGGATTTTTGAGTATTAAAATTTTTAGTTCTGCTAATTGCTCGATACTCTGTAATCGCCCGTAAATGGATCGAAACCCTTGTTTTCGGTTTGTTTTTTTGATAATTAACTTGGGTAAATTAGCCAAAACAAAGTTTAATTCTTTTTCTTGCCCACACCACCAAGTCGCCACTGAAGACATCAGTAAGGGTTCTTTAAGTAAAAATTTACAGGCATTTTGCATAAAAGCCATTAAACCATAATTCTCTAAAACACTAGTGCCAGGAGGATTAATAACGGAAATATTACCTAAACGAATCACTTGTAATAATCCCGGAATTCCTAGCAAAGAATCTTTACGCAATTCCAATGGATCGCACCAAGTGTCGTCCAGTCGTTTGATAATTACATCAACCCGTTCGAGTTGGTCAATGGATTTTAGCCATACAAATCCATCTCGTACCACTAAATCGTTTCCTTGGACTAGGGTATAGCCCAAATAGGACGAAAGGTAAACGTGTTCAAAATAAGTTTCATTTCCAGGCCCGGGAGTCAAGAAAACCACATTTGGATTTTCATTAGAATTATTTCCGAGCGAGTCAACGGTTTGTTGCAATTGACTGAAGTAAGGCGAAAGCCGGCTGCGGTATGTTTTTTTGTTGAGTTCAGGAATAACCTTACTCATCACAATTCTATTTTCGAGAGCATATCCCGCACCAGAAGGTGCTTGGGTTCGGTTGTCCAATAGCCACATTTTTCCGTCAGGTCCACGAGCTAAATCAACGGCATAATTCAATAATTGTTTGTCGTGTTTTTGTCTGATATCAAAGCAAGGCAGGAGAAAACCAGAATTATCAAAAACCAATTCAGCAGGAATGATGGCATTTTTAATCAATAATTGAGGGCCGTAAAGGTCTTTTAAAATCAAATCCAACAAATGCGCTCTTTGTTGTAAACCTTTTTCGATGGATTTCCATTCGGATTCGTGAATTAAAAACGGAATGGGATCCAGTTTCCAAGCCCGATTCGATTCTTTATTCGAATCATATACATTATAGGTAACTCCGTTTTCCTTTAATTTTTTTACAATTTCTTGGTTGCGAAATTCTAATTCTTCAATACCAATAGTTTCTAAAGTATCAAAGAGTCCTTGCCAATACGGCTTTACTTGACCATTTTGGTCTAGTACTTCGTCGTAGGAATTGATTTTTTCTCTGTAGGATTGGAGTAGTCCCAATGAAATATCTTGAATCATTTGTTAATAGTAGAATGAATTTCGTTTTATAGCCTTGCAAAATACTAGTTTTAAATGGGAACAGCAATACAATTGTTCTAATTTAAATTATTCTTTAGCTTTCCAATAATGCCTTAAATCTAATGTGGAAGGATATTCGGGATTAATAAGTTCTATTGGTGTGTCAAGTTTTAGATCTGATTTAGATTCTACTAAAAATCGAGAAGCGGAGGTACTATTTACAATTGTTGATTTTTCTTTCTCATTTTCAATTTTCTCGAGTGCAGAAGAAGGGGTGTGCCCAAAATCCCAAAAACGACTAATTTTTCTAGATTCTGCTTCAAAACTATTTATGGGGAAAGTATCAAAACTTCTGCCTCCCGGATGGGTTACAAAATAGGTACAGCCGCCAATTACTTTGTTATTCCACGTGTCAACAAGATCAAAAACGAGAGGTACATCAACGCCAATATTAGGATGTAAAGCCGATGGTGGATTCCATGATTTATACCGAATTCCTGCTACAAATTCGCCCTTGGTCCCGGTGCTTCTTAACGGGATTCTACATCCTTTACACAATAAAATATGGCGTTCGGGTACAATTCCAGACACTTTTACCTGCAAGCGTTCTAATGAGGAATCTACAAATCGAGAAGTTCCAGAGCTAGAAAGTTCCTCGCCCAATACGTGCCAAGGTTCTATACCTAATCTAATTTCCAATTGGATATTATCAATAGTCACGTTGCCATGATGCGGAAATCTAAATTCGAAGAAAGGATCAAACCAGGAGATGTCAAAATTATAGCCAGCATCTTTTAAGTCATTTACCACATCAATCATATCTAAATAAGCAAAGTGTGGTAGTAAAAACTTGTCATGCAGTTCAGTTCCCCAACGGATTAATTTTTTCTCATACGGGTTCTTCCAAAATTTTGCAACCAAGGAGCGAACTAATAAATTTTGAACTAAATTCATGTGTTTGTGCGGCGGCATATCAAAAGCTCTGAGCTCTAATATTCCCAAACGCCCCGTTGATGAATCAGGAGAATATAATTTATCGATACAAAATTCAGAACGGTGTGTGTTTCCAGTAATATCGGTCAATAAATTTCTAAAAATTCGATCGACCATCCAAAAAGGGACTTCTTTGTCTTTTGGGATTTGTTCAAAAGCAATTTCCATTTCATACAATCGCTCATCACGCCCTTCGTCAATTCGTGGTGCTTGACTCGTAGGTCCAATAAAAGGGCCTGCAAAAAGGTAACTCAATACTGGATGATGTTGCCAATAGGTAATTAAACTTCGCAATAAATCGGGTCTTCTCAATAACGGACTGTCTTCGGGTTTTTCGGCACCCAATGTTACGTGATTTCCTCCTCCGGTTCCGGTATGGCGACCATCAACCATAAATTTATCGGTACCTAAACGCGATAAAAAAGCTTCTTCGTACAATGCCGTTGTGTTATCTACAATTTCTTGCCAAGATTTTGCTGGATGTACGTTCACTTCAATTACACCTGGATCTGGCGTAACCATCATTTTTTCTACTCTATAATCGCTTTTGGGCTGGTATCCTTCAACTCGTACTGGCATTTGCAACTTTTCAGCTGTAATTTCTATAGAAGTAATTAAGTCGATATAGTCTTCTAAATAATCTGTTGGTGGAAGAAAAACATACAACATTCCCTCACGTTCTTGCACGCACATAGCGGTAATAAAAGTGTCAACTTCAAATAATAAGGGGGCTTTTTTTGTTTCTTTTTGTTTCTTTTTTTCTTCTTTTATAGACAATGCTTTTTTGACTTCTTCAAAATTATTTGCAATAGCTTCGTAGCGTTTGTTTATTTTTTCAGTATAATCTCCTAAAGCGGGTAAATCTTCAAATAGGCTTCTGTCTACAACTGTTTCTCTCTTGTTTTTGGAAGTTTTAGGAAGCGAATCTAAAGGCAGTCGCAAACCAATAGGAGAGTTTCCAGGAATTAAAAAACAATTTCCTCGTCTAAATTCCCAAGCACAACTTTCCCAATTGTCCTGAGTGTGCTCTTTTCGGATCGGTAAAACAAAACCAGAAGGATTATTTAAGCCTTTTTCTAAAACCTTTGCCAGATTATGTCTTTCTATCGAATCTTTTAAATTTACTTTTAGTGGGTCTAAATTCACCGGAAGTTTGCCTTCTTCTAGCGCCCAATAAATGGGATCTTCGTAGGTTGGTAAAATATTCTTAGTATCAATTCCTAAAAATTTGGTTAGCTCAATAGCGAATTTTTCGGCATGGTGAAACGTGTATTTTGTTTCTCCTTCTTTAGCCACTAAAGCATCATTTTTCCAAAGAGGCAATCCGTCTTTTCTCCAGTATAATCCATACTGCCAACGCGGAAATAATTCCCCCGGATACCATTTTCCTTGTCCAAAATGCAACAGACCTCCGTGAGCAAAACGTTGTTTTAATCGAAGTGCTAAATCGTAGGCTAGTTTTCGTTTTAGCGGGCCATCGGCAGCGGTATTCCATTCTTCTCCTTCAAAATCATCAATAGAGACAAAGGTTGGTTCGCCTCCCATTGTTAACCGAACATCGCCTTCAATTAAATCTTTTTCGACAACATTGCCTACGGTCATGATGTTTTCCCATTGTTGTTCCGAATAGGGTTTGGTTACTCTTGGATCTTCGTGAATGCGGGTTACTTTATTTTCAAATTCAAAACTCACTTCGCATTTTTCTGTTGCTCCAGTTACAGGCGCAGCGCTTTCGTAATGTGGTGTACAACATAGTGGAATATGACCTTCACTAGCAAAAAGTCCAGAAGTAGGATCAAGTCCAATCCAGCCAGCTCCAGGAATATAAACTTCAGCCCAAGCATGTAAATCGGTAAAATCATTTTCGGGACCTGATGGACCATCAAGCGATTTGATATCTGGTGCTAATTGTACAATATAGCCCGAAACAAAACGGGCAGCTAAACCAAAATGGCGCAAAACCTGAATTAATAGCCAAGCAAAATCTCTACAAGAACCACTTTTTATTCTTAAAGTTTCTTCCGGAGTTTGCACCCCGACTTCCATACGGAGATTATAAGTAAGTTCTTTATAAACGGCTTGGTTCAGGTACACTAAAAAATCATTTATTTCTATTGTCTCTACTAATTTGATTTTTTCAATAAATTTTAAAAAAGTTGAACTTTCTTCACTTAATTTTAAATACGGAACTAATTCTTGTTCGAGTGTTTGGTCGTATTTAAATGGAAACTTCTGCGCATATTCTTCTACAAAATAATCAAAAGGGTTGATGACTTGCAATTTTGCAATGACTTCCACTTCCACTTTTAACTCTTTGATTTTTTCAGGAAAAACAATTCTTGCTTGGTAATTGCCAAAAGGATCTTGTTGCCAATTGATAAAATGATCTTCTGGTGTTATTTTAAACGAGTATCCTTCTATGGCAGTTCTAGAATGTACTGCTGGACGAAGTCTAAAAATATGTGGAAAAAGTTTTACATTTCGATCAAATTTATAGACAGTTTTGTGCGAAATGGCAATTTTTATAGACATAATGAAATGTTTTAATTTGGCAATATTTTGCAAATACAAATATTAAAAAAAAATCACCGTTTATCGAATTTTTTTGATAAAAGTTTATATTTTTTCTTCTAATTTCATTGTTAAAACCTGTTTTTGATTTTTTTTATTGAGAATAATTCAAAACACAATAGTCTATTTCTGAAAATAATTTTTGGATTTGTTTTCTTTTTTTTAAGAATGCCCTCATCTAATTTAATTTCTTTGCCTAAAGAAAATAGTTTGGTAAAATAGAAATAGTTATTCCTGTTTTCAGTTTTTTTTGATTTGAAAAAACTATTCTACAATTGATAAATGAGATAATGAGTAGTTAATAAAACGGCTAACTTTGCTGGAAATTTTAAATCAAAATCAAATGAAAAAAGTAAATTTAATTGTATTGTTTGCCTTGGTTTTTTCAACAGCACTTTTCGGACAACAAACATTTACGCTTAGCAGTAAAGACTTGGGTGGAGAAACTACAAAAGTGCAAGAGTTTAATGGATTTGGTTGTTCTGGACAAAACCAATCTCCTCAATTGTCATGGAAAAATGCTCCTGAAGGGACAAAAAGTTTTGCCGTAACCATGTACGATCCTGACGCACCAACAGGAAGCGGATTTTGGCATTGGGTGGTGTTTGATATACCATCAAGCAGTAATGAACTGATTACAAATGCAGGAATTGTCAATTTAAATTTAGCCCCGAATGGCGCCATACAAAGCGTAACAGACTTTGGTATCAAGGGTTTTGGCGGTCCATGTCCACCAATTGGTCATGGTTTTCATCAGTATATTATAACGGTTTATGCTTTGAAAACAGACAAATTAGGCCTTACTGAAAGCACAAATCCAGCGGTTGTTGGATTTTATCTCTGGAATCAAACCTTAGCGAAAGCGAGTATTGTAGCTTACTACAAACGATAAAATTATATTATGGCTTTGCTAAAATTTTAATGGTAAAACAAAAGTTGATTTGTTTTGTCATTCCGAAGCATGAGGAATCACATAACGTGAGCAACAAAAGTGAATAATTAATGTGATTCCTCATGCTTCGGAATGACAAATAATTCAGTAAATTAGTATTTAAAACTAATGCACCATTAAAATTTCACTATAGCCAAAATTATATTGAATTGAAAAAGGATTGAAAGTACACTTTTAATCCTTTTTTTATTTTAAAAACTAGAGTAAATCCTAAATGCTAACTTAAATTTAAGCTTGTTAACCTTCGCTTAACATTAAGTAAACTTAATCATAAACTTAAATAAACTATTTTTTTACATTTAAAATTTAATTTTGCAAAAAATTTTAAGTAAATGAAAAAAATACTCTTACTTGTTTTGAACTTGTTTTTTGTAACCATTGTAATGGCACAAAATAAAGGAATTTTGACAGGAATAATCACTGATAAAGAAGCTAATAATGCTCCATTAGCATTTGTAAATGTGTTGGCTAAAGATTCAAAAACGACTGTAACTGCAGATGAAGCAGGGAAGTATACAATGGCATTAAACCCTGGAAATTATGTGATTCAATTTAGTTTTGTTGGGTATGAAAATTTCGAAAAATCAGTAACAATAAATGCTGGAGAGACCTCTACACTAAATTGCGCATTAGGTTCTGGTAAATACACTTTAAAAGATGTAGTGATTCAATCTACTAAAAAAAGGAATACAGAAGCTTCGATCATGTTCGAAATTAAGGAAGCCAAACAAGTTGTCAGCGCAATTTCAGCTGAACAGATGTCAAAAGGAACAGATGGAAATGCAGCTCAAGCTATTCAACGTGTTCCCGGAATAACAATAGTTGACGGTAAATTTGTTATGATACGTGGTTTAAGTGAACGATATAACAATGTACTTATTAATGGATCTTTGGCGCCTAGTACTGAAATTGATAAAAGAACTTTTTCATTTGACTTGGTTCCAACTGGATTATTAGATAAAATGGTTATCTATAAAACAGGAAGTGCTGAGAAACCTGGGGATTTTGCTGGAGGTATTATTAGTTTAAATACTATTGAAAGTACTACAGATTTTACAAAAGTTGACATGAGTTTTGGTTACCGTACTGGAACATCATTTAATGATTATATTCAATCTGATGGGGCAACTACAGATTTTATAGGAATTGACAATAGTTTCAGACCTTTGCCTTCTTCTTTTCCGACAACTTCTCAATTAAACAATAGCGCGTCTACTTCTCAATTAAGAGTGAATGCTGCACATTCGTTGCCAAATAATTTTGATGCAAACAAAAGTGATGCTTTTTTAGATAGTAGTTTTGGCTTAACTTTAGGTAGAAAAATTAATATCGGTTCTAATAAATTGTACACTATTAATGCATTAAATTATTCCACCAATTATCAATCTTATGAAAGAAGTTTTAGACGTTATAACTTCTTGAATCCAGGAGAAACAACACCTACGGATTGGTTTAAGTTTAACGATAGCACCTACCAACAAGAGGTTCGAATGACTTTATTATCTAACTGGATGTTTAAAACAGCCAAATCAAAATTTACATTTAAAAATTTATTCAATCAAATAGGCGAAAATGAAACTACAATTCGTGAAGGAATAAATTTCAACCAACAAGCCAACAATAAATTAAAAAACTATTTGTATGGTTACAAAAGTAGAAGTATTTATATGGGTCAATTGAATGGCGACCACAAATTGAATAGCTCAAATGCTATTGATTGGGTAATTGGTTATAATTATATTGAAGAAGACGAACCCGATTTACGTCGTTTTAGAACGTTTCAAGATGTAACCACTCCAGATGCAAACTATACTTTTCAAGATCCTTCTTCTTCTAATTTATTTTCTGGAAGATATTATGGTAATTTAAGAGAATTTAGCGCTAATAATGGTGCAAATTATACTTATGCATTAAACAGAGATACGTCCGATGAAGAGTTTGCTCCAATAAAAATAAAAGCGGGTTATTTAGCTGATTATAAATTCAGAATCTTTAAATCTCGTTATGTTTCTTACATCTTAAAAGATTATTTAACGGCTGCTCGTAAAGATGAATTGCGTAATTTGCCTCTTTCAACAATTTTTAGCAACGACAATATTAACAATCAAAATGGTTGGATACTTGAAGAAGGAACTAAACCAGATGATTCGTATAAAGCTGACAACACGTTACTTGCAGGATACATTAATGCCGAGTTGCCTTTTGGAAAGTTTGATGTCAATTTAGGAGTTCGTTTGGAAAACAACAATCAACAATTAAGAGCCTTTTCTAATGGAAATCCGGTATCTGTAAACAATCCTGTAACTTCAATATTACCGTCATTAAATATTGGTTATAATTTTAATGAAAAAACATTATTAAGATTAGCGTATTCAAGAACTGTAAATCGTCCTGAATTTAGAGAAATTGCACCTTTCTTATTCTATGATTTTGAATATGAAGTATTAAAATTTGGTAATAAAGATTTAGAAGTTGCTACAATTGACAATATCGACTTTAGATACGAATGGTATCCAAAAAAAGGAGAAACCATTTCATTGGGAGGATTTTATAAAAACTTTAAGAACCCAATTGAACAAATTGTTCAAAGAACCGCAGAAGACCCGTCATTTAATTTCAAAAATGCTAAAAGTGCTGTAAACTATGGTGTTGAATTAGAATTAAAAAAATCGTTAAAAGACGTAACAAATGTTCCAATTTTGAACAATTTATCATTTAATTTAAATGCCTCTTATATATTTTCAGAAGTTGATTTAGGTGATGCTGCACAATCACAAGACAAAAAAAGAGCTTTACAAGGACAATCACCTTACATTATCAATGGAGCGATTGGATATGAAGATGAAAAAGGATTGGGAATTAACCTAATCTACAACCGTTTTGGAAACAGAATTTTTTCAGTAGGTGATGATGCATTTAATACCTATTATGAAATCACACGCGATCAATTGGACGCTACTATTTCTAAAAAGTTCAAGAAATTTAAAGCAAAACTTGGATTCCAAAATATTATCGATGCGCCTTTCAAATTGATGGAAGATTCCAACAGAGATAACAAAATCGATTCAAAAAACGACAATACCATTTCATCTTTTAGACGAGGCGTGTTGTTTACATTAGGACTTTCTTATAACTTATAATTAAAAACAACAACTATAATATACACAAAATGAAAAAATTTATTTTATTATTATTAATATCGGGTTTATTTACTTCTTGTTTAAAAGATGATTTGACTTTTGGAACATCAAGTGAAACAGAAAATTATGTAATTCTTTCTGGAGATTTACAAACACAAACGCTTACTAAAGGAATTCGTTATTTAATTAAAGGACAAACTTTTGTAAAAGACACCAAAGTATTAACTATCGAACCTGGAACTGTAATATTTGGAGATAAGGCTTCAAAAGGAACCTTAATCATTACTCCAGGAGGGAAATTAATTGCAGAAGGAACAGCTACACAGCCTATCGTTTTCACCTCTTCTCAAAAAGTAGAATCTAGAGACCGTGGAGATTGGGGTGGATTAGTAATTCTAGGTAAAGCAGTAGTAAACCAAACAAATCCAGCTATTGAGGGTATTAATCCTCCAGTAATTTATGGTGGAACTAATGACACTGACAATTCGGGTATTTTAAAATACGTTAGAGTAGAATATGCTGGAATCGAATTAACACCAAATAACGAAACGAACTCAATTACTTTAGGCGGAATTGGAAACGGAACTACAATGGAATATTGTCAAGTTTCTTATGGTGGTGATGATGGTTTTGAGTTGTTTGGAGGTACGATTAATGGTAAGTATTTAATTTCATTAGGAATGTGGGATGATGATTATGATATTGATTTTGGATACACTGGTAATATTCAATTTGCTTTGGCAGTACGTTATCCAACATTTGCAGATCAATCAGGTTCAAATATTATAGAAACAGACAATGGTCCAAATGATAATACAACCACTTTATTAACTAAAGGAGTCGTTACAAACTTAACAGCTATCGGTCCAAGATTAACAAATACTCAAAGTATCAATGCAAACTACCAACACGCTGTTGATATGAGAAGAAGAACCACGTTAACTATTGCCAATTCTGTTTTTGTGGGTATGCCAAGAGGAATTAGAATGAACCAACAATCGGTTTATGATAATTATAATACTGGCGAAGGACTTTTATTAAACAACATTATGTCGGCTCCAGCTTCAACATTTACTGGTGCTAATGCCACGACCGCAACAGCAGCTAACGTAGAAACTTATTGGAATAACAACGGAAATGTAACGGTTGCTGGAACAAATTTTGAAACGCCAACAACTGGAATTTACAATACATTAGGTTTGAATTTAAATATTTTTTACGGAAATAACACTCAAATTTTTTATCCTTTTAATCCAACATTTGAAGTGACAAGTGGTACTCTAACTTCTGGAGCTTCTTTTACAAATCCAAAATTAACCAACGTGTTTTTTACTCCCACTACTTATAGAGGAGCTTTTGGAGCAACTGATTGGACTGCAACTTGGGCTGAGTTTGTTCCTAATTTAAAAGCGTATTAATACAAATATTTTGTTTAATTTCGAAAAGTCTAGTCATTCACGATTAGGCTTTTCTTTATTTATAGCTACCCATGAAATACCTTTCTCTAGTTTTATTACTTATTATTACCTCATGCAGGGAGGAACAAAAAAACTGTAATCCTGATACTTATTTAAGTAAAAAAGAACAAGACTCATTTAACTATAAAATTATACGTTACATACAACGATTGCCCAAATACGCCACAGAAGAAAATAAATTTGATGCTCAATTTGACGCCGATTACAAAAACAGCTTAAAAGATTGCAGCTTACTTTTTTATTACAAAGACAAAGAAAATAATATTTATTTTGCAATAAGTAAAATTGCTCCAAGTATAAAATTAAAAAAAACAGCTACTGTTGGAAAATTAAAACTAGATTCCAATGACGCTATTACTTACTACGAAGAAGTATTTAGAACCTGGAAAATGGAAATTCCAGAGCTAAAAACGAAATCAAGACTATTGTTTGAAAAGTATATCGATGGTAAAGACTTGAGTGAATTTTATACAAAAAATGCTAAAGGAGAATTTTTTATAGAGTTTCCAGATGACATCAATTATTATGACATTAAATTGCGTAAATGGGAAACTAAAAAATAATATATGAAGCTATTAGTGACATAAAAAATGCCCCAAATAGTGTCTAACTTTTTGGGGCATGTTTACTTTTAAGATATTTTATTAGCTTCTTATGTTGAATTTAATGTAAATAGATAAACTCAATTAATTAGAAACAGCAATTGGATTTTGATTTAATAGTGTAACTTTCTCAATACGGTTGTTGTTATAATGAACTTCTTTTATAATATTAGTAGTTTCAAAAAACTGCCATTTGCCATTTTTTAGTCCTTCTTTATATTGAGCTATAGTTTGAACATTTCCATTTTCTGAATATGAAATCCATTTTCCTTCCAGTTTTCCATCTTTAAATTTCCCAACTTGTTGAATTGTGCCATTTTCGTGATAATATGTTGCTTCAACTTGTTGATCAACAACTTCTAGTTTTGGGTTTTCTTGAGCAAAAACAACTCCAGAAATCATCATTAACGAGATATAAATTAGCTTTTTCATAATAGTTTGGGGTTTGTTAATTAATAATTACTTAACAAATATATAAAATTATTTACAATAAAAAAACTTTTATTTAACAATTTGGTAACATTGGAATTATCTTTATACCTGGTTTTCTATTTTGATACATAAAGACAATTAAAACACATGTTGTTTTTTGGAAAAGAAGAAATTTTTAAAACCGATACTAAATTAAAATTCACAACTAAAAAAATTAATTTATTAAATAGTAAATTATACTAATTGTAATTTTAAAATGGTCTAATCCTTTTTAAAATTTTACAATGGTTAATGCCGATAGACAATATATTGAGTACAATTTATTGGACTCTTATATATTGCTAATCGGTATA
>JAYVIN010000057.1:0-12626 GCA_043770135.1 Flavobacterium sp.
CCATAAGCAAATATACAAAATAGAATTATATATTAGTCTAATATATGTAAAAAATAACCTGAAATAATTCAAGCTATTTTATAAATCTAAATGATATAATACAAAAACTAAGTGTTGAATTTTCTAAATTTTATAAGGCTTTTAAAACGAAAAACCCCGTTTCAAATTCATGAAATGGGGTTTTTGATATCATCCATTAATTTGAAAACTAGTCTTTTGCTTTCGATTTTTTCCTTTTCTGTCTTTCCTGAACATCGATAACGGCAACAGCCGTCATGTTCACAATTTCATTGACACTAGCACCTAACTGCACAATATGAACCGCTTTACTAAGCCCCATCATTATTGGTCCAATGGATTCGGATTTGTTCAGTTCTTTCAACAGTTTATAGGTAATATTTCCGGACTCTAAATTTGGAAAAATCAACGTGTTCACTTTTTTTCCTGCCAATTTAGAGAACGGGAATTTACTTTGTAGTAATTCCATATTCAATGCAAAATCAGATTGCAAGTCGCCATCCACAACTAAATTTGGATTTTTAGCATGTAATATTTCGACCGCTTTTCTAACCTTCAGTGCATTTGGATGAGATGATGATCCAAAATTAGAATACGAAAGCATTGCCATAATAGGATCAAAACCTAATGTCGTAGCAACATTGGCTGTCATTTGTGCAATATCGGCCAATTCTTCTGCCGTTGGGTCAATGTTTATGGCTGTATCTGCCAGAAAAAGCGGTCCTCTATCGGTAGTCATAATGTTTACCGTAGCTACTTTTTTTACATTATGCGCTTTGCCAATCAATTCAAAAATAGGTTTAGCCACCGTTGGATACGCTCTAGTATAACCCGATATCATTCCGTCTACATCGCCTTCGACCACCATCATAGCGCCAAAATAATTACGCTCTTTCATTTTAGCTTGAGCACCATAAAAGGTTACACCACTTCGTTTTCGGCTTTCCCAATATTTTGTGGCATATTGATCTCTTTTTTCACTTGTTTCGTTTGATTTTGGATCAATAATTAAAACCTTAGCATCAAATTCGATTTCTTTTTTTAATTCTAAAATAGTTTCTTTATTTCCTAATAATATTGGAATAGCAATGCCTTCGTCATGAACAATTTGTGCTGCCTTCAGAACATCTAAGTGATCGGCTTCGGCAAAAACAATTTTTTTACGACTTGTTTTGGCTCTGTTATGCAACATTCTAACAATTTTATTGTCATTCCCAGAACGTAGTAACAATTCTTCTTTGTATTTAGCCCAATCTTTAATTGGCATTTTCGCAACGCCACTAGCTACGGCAGCCTTAGCAACAGCAATAGGGATTGACGAAATTAATCTTGGATCGAATGGTTTTGGGATAATATAATCTTTACCAAAAGTAAGGCGGGTTTCGCCATAAGCGATATTTACTTGTTCTGGAACATTCTCTCTGGTTAAATCTGCTAAAGCTTTAACAGCAGCCATTTTCATTTCTTCGTTTATTTTAGTCGCTCTCACGTCTAAGGCACCTCTGAAAATAAATGGAAACCCTAGAACATTGTTTACCTGATTAGGATAATCTGATCGACCTGTCGCCATAATAATATCATCTCTGGTGCTAACTGCCAGATTATAGTCAATTTCAGGATTTGGATTCGCCATAGCAAAAACAATTGGATCTTTTGCCATGGATAGCAGCATTTCAGGATTTACCAAATCTGCCATAGACAAACCAATAAAGACATCGGCATCAACCATAGCTTCCTCTAGAGTATCAATTTTTCTGTCGGTAGCAAATTCTACTTTTTCGGAAGATAAATTCTCTCTGTCCGTTCGAATAACACCTTTACTGTCAAGCATGACAATGTTCTTAGCATTTGCACCAAAAGCTTTGTATAACTTGGTACAAGAAACAGCTGCTGCACCAGCACCACTTACAACTATTCGAACTTCTTGGATTTTTTTCTTGGTAATTTCCAAAGCATTCAATAAAGCCGCAGCAGATATAATTGCGGTTCCATGTTGATCATCATGCATTACAGGAATATCCAACTCTTCTTTTAACCTTCTTTCGATTTCGAATGCTTCGGGAGCCTTAATATCTTCGAGATTGATTCCTCCAAAAGTAGGTGCCATGATTTTGACCGTTTCAATGAATTTATCGACATCTTTTGTGTCTAATTCAATATCGATACTATCAATATCTGCAAATATTTTGAATAAAAGTGACTTTCCTTCCATTACAGGTTTTGAAGCTTCAGGACCAATATCACCTAATCCTAGCACAGCTGTACCGTTGGTAATAACGGCAACTAAATTCCCCTTAGAAGTATATTTGTAAACATCATCTTTATTTTCAGCTATTGCCAAACAAGGTTCTGCAACCCCTGGAGAATAAGCTAATCCCAAATCTCGTTGGGTAGCATAAGGTTTTGTTGGAACGATTTTTATTTTTCCAGGTTGTGGATATTCGTGGTAATTTAATGCCTCAATTCTTAATTTTTCGTTGCTCATAGTTTTGGAATACTTTAATGTTTTTGTCTTTATGATAGACTAAATTAAATCTAAAGTTTTGAAATAAGATAAAAACCACAACAAACACAATGATTGTTGTGACTAATTTTTAGTTTTTAAAAGTAAATAAACTAGTTTAGATTTGGCTAACTAAAACAATCTTATTTTAAAGAATAATTTGAATTATTAGTTTCTACTATAAATGGATTTGAAATGTCAAGATTTTGTTTTGAAATTTCTGATTTAAAAGGTTCTTCAATTTTCACAAATTCATTTTCTGATTTTGAAATTACAATAGCTGCTACTCCATTTCCAATAAAATTAGTAATGGCTCTAGCTTCGCTCATGAATTTATCTACTCCAAGCAAAAACGCTAATCCTTCTAATGGAATTTTATGAACTGCTGTTAGTGTGGATGCGAGAATTATAAATCCACTTCCGGTTACACCAGCAGCACCTTTGGAAGTAACCATTAGAATCCCAACTATAGTCATCATTTCACCTAAACTAAGATGTACATTATAAAGTTGCGCCAAAAAAATTATTGCCATTGATAGGTAAATGGAAGTTCCGTCGAGGTTGAATGAATAACCCGTAGGAACTACAAGACCAACCACCGATTTACTGCAACCCATCTTCTCTAACTTTTCCATTAAATTAGGTAAAGCAGCCTCAGACGAAGAGGTTCCTAAAACAATCAAAAGCTCAGATTTAAGGTATTTGATGAAGTGCCAAATATTTATTTTGTAATACTTTAGAATACTACCCAAAACAACAAATATGAACAAAAACATAGTGATGTAAAAGGTAATCATAAGTTTACCTAGAGGGATTAGTGTATGCAAACCAAATTTCCCAACAGTATAAGCCATTCCTCCAAAAGCCCCAAGTGGAGCCAAATACATGACCCATTTTAACATGGTGAAAACAATTTTGGAACATTTATATAAAAAAGCAACTATCGTTTCTCTCTTTTTGGAGTAATTCAAAATGACACCTACAATTATGGCAACCAATAAAACTTGTAGCGTGATATTGTTCATAAAAACGGATACCCAATCAAAACTAGCTGCTTTATCCGAATTTGTATATTCACTAGCATCCTGAATATTGAGACCCGTTTTATCTATTTTTCCTGGTTCAATTAAAATAGCCACTACAACCCCTATTATCAAAGCTAAGGAAGAAACAATTTCAAAATAAATCAATGATTTTAAACCAATGCGACCTACTTTGCTTAAATCGCCCATACTGCTAATCCCTAACACGATGGTCAAAAATATAATAGGAGCAATAAAAAGCTTAACAATATCTATAAAAGTATCGCCAACAATTTTCATTTCAACTGCTTCTGATGGGAAATACTGACCCATCAAAACTCCAATAATAATAGCGATTAAAACCCAAAAAGTTAGGTTAGTTAGTATTTTGTTCAAAAAAGTCTTTTTACTATTTTCAGTTGAAGGATTCGCATTCATTAGTTAGTTGTTTTTTGGTTTGAGTTCATTTTTTTGAGTGGGTTCATTTTGTTATTAAAAAACAACTTGTACCATAAACTGTACACCCAAAGTTTTTTCTTTTGTTACCGCATTTGTTGAAGGATTTATTATATCAACAGAATTTGAGAGTCCATTAATTTGAACTTTGAAATCATTTCCTTTAAAATATTTCGTAATACCCGCTGAAAATCCTTCTTGATCGGCTAGTAAAGAATTGGCATTGTCAAATTCTTTGTTTAGTTTTTCATATCTAAAATCAAGAGAAATTCCTGATTTTGTAACATATCCTAGCTGCAAATTATGCGCTTGACCTACAACTAAATACTCACTAATCTCAGTCATAAACAAAGGTCTGGAGGCAATTATATCCAAGAAACTTCCCTCTAAATTTGAAGCAGATGCATTCACATATTCTCCCAAAAATGAAAATCCTTTGTACTTTACTAAAATATCTTGATACACTTTTTGATAATTGGGTAGTTTTGTAAATCCTTGATTGTTATAAAAAGTAAAATTTTTATGCCCCTCTCCTACTTTATCACTCACACCACTGTTTTGACTAAAAGCAGCACCCAACAGAATTTTTGGTTTTTCTTCGTGCAACAAATCGGCTATATAACCATCATTTCCGGGTTTAAAATTACCTAGTGGTAACACATCCAATCTTCCGCCATATTTCCAACCGCCTTTGTCAGTATCTCTAGAATCAGCACCAAAAGAATTGATACCATCACCTGAGGTAAGCGCAATTTTAGGTTTAATTATAAAATTTTCATTCCCAAATTCACTTTCTAAGAAAATTCCAAATTCACGACCTGTTTTTGAAAATTGGGTGCTAAAAACACCTCTATCAACAAATTGTAATTTGTCTTCATAAAAAGTCATTTCACGATTGTTGGTAAAAGTCTGCTTTTGACCCATTGTGATTTTTAATTGCTTTATTGGCGAATAAGCAATCCAAGCGTCTAAAAGTGGTCGGGCGCTACTAAAATTATTTTGAACCAAAAATGATAGCTTCTCTTTTTTGAAATTTCCAGAAACTGTGAAATAGCTGTTTTTTGCATTCATGTATTGATTTGGTCTCAATCCTTTGATTTTCTCATATTCATAAAGTCCTTGAATAAATCCACCAATGGCAAATTGATAATCGCCATCGTTAAAATCAAAACTCAATCCATTGCCTAATTGAAATTCATCATAATTTTTTTTCACCTTTACCTGCGAATGGCTTTCAAATCCTAATCCAAAAAGTAAAACAATGGTTGCTATCGAAAATATGCTGCTATTTTTTTTATATTTTTTCATTATTAAAATATCTGTAAATTGGTAATTCGTTATTTAGTTTGGTTTCGTAAACATGAAATTTAATAAACCCGTTTTCACTTTCTGGTTCTAAAACTTCGGTTGCCATTTTTGAATTTTTTTGATTCAAATAAACTATAAAAGTACCTTTAGGAAAGGGTTTTTGAATTTTTTGAACGGTAGTTTCTATCTGCTGTTCCTTAAAACCTTCTTCCTCATCAGGGCTTACAGTCTTGGAAATAACAGTGTAATTTTCAACTTCAATACTTTTATCATCTTGTAATATATTGACCTCCAATCCCAAAATCTTGAGTTTGTCTATCAATTTAGATTGCTCGGGCAAAATTAGATAGGCCAGAGGACGAGAACGTTCTAAAACAGGCTTAGCCTTGAGTGCATTATTTACCTTGACTTCTAAAGTAATTTCTTGATTGTCTTTTAAATCAATAACCTGAATAGTTTGATTTTCTTGTGGCTTTTTGCAGGTTACAGCTAAATTTTCGTGGATGGTTTCGTTTGATTTTTTTAAGACCCCTTTTATGGTATTCAAATCGTCATAAGCGGTTTTCAAAAAAGAAGATGCAATTAAAAAAGTGGTGTTTATCCTTCTCTTAAAAGAAGTTTTTTGAAGATTAACCCCTCTAATTTCTATCAATGCCGAAATACAATTGGTCAAAGCATAAGAAGTAGTGCTTGAACGAGCTTCGGTCGTACACTGGTTAAAATAAATATCATTATGTTTTTTGTTTGCAGCTATATAGTATCTTGATTTTAAATTATTAGCTGTCAAAACATTTTTGGCGTTTTCAATCAACACATTTTGACTATATTCTCTTAGATTTAGTGGCAAATTAAGATTGCCGCTTACCATAAACATCGCATCGTAAATCGAACTGATACCGTGAGTACCCAATTCAAAAAATTCTTTTCTAAAAGGGCGATATTCATGAAAATCGATAGCTATTTCTGCTCCAAAATTGGTAAAAGCTTGTTTTAAATAATTGCTCTCAGGTGCCAAAAGTTTTACTTGATCTCGGTTTAAATCCAAACCATTAGCCGCATAACGATCTTGTTTTTCATAGCCATCGATGTTCGCCATTGGTATAATGGCTAATGTAATTTTATCTAACAAATAGGAATAAGTTGGGTCATTCAAAATTTTATCAAACAAATAAAGCATCGATTCTGTACTCGCTGGTTCATCTCCATGAAGTCCACCTTGAAACCAAACTTTAATTTTCTCTTGACTATTATTTCGATTCAAAACCAACATCGGAATTTTTTTCTTTTTTTGGCTTTCGCCGATAAAAGAAAGTGTCACAATATCAGGGTGTTTTTCAATGATGGAATTCAAGAAACCCATCATATCATCGTAGTTTGTAAATCCTTTTTTCGAAAAAGCAGGTGTTTTAATTTCTACATCTGGGTCTGGAAAAAATCGTTTGGTTATTTCGTCATTTTGAGGATTAAACTGTCCAAACAGACTAAAACTGGTCAAAACCACCAAAAACAAATAGTTGAGTTTACTTTTCATAGCTTAAAAAGTTATGGTTGTCATGATTCGTCCAATAATTTCGTTGCCATTTATAGGCGAACCATTCAATCCGTTTGAGCCTTGTTTAGCATTGATGTAGGTACAGTCCATTTGAATTTTTGCGCCATAACCTCGACTCAAAAACTTGGTGATTCCTAAAGTATAAAAGTGTGAACGGTTAAAAAAAGTAGCATTATTCAAAAACGAATTAGCTTCTGGTGTAATATGACTAAATCGACCATCAATGGAAATATTATTTTTAAAAACATACCCCCCTTGAATGTTGTAGGCGTCTCCAAGAATCATTCTACCGTTAACATATTTTTGAACATCTTGAATGCCGTTAACCAAAAAATCAGGAGAAACTGAACCATCTGCCCGTACCCGTTGGGTGATGTCACTATTCACTCTAGACGAAGCACTTACAAATTCTCCTAACAAAGAAAAACCCTGGTATTTAAACAAAAAATCTGCCCCTAATTTCACATAGTCTGGGAGAGCCTCTTGATTGTTACTGTCTAAATATAAAATCGTTCCGCTTTCTCTTCCTCTTCGATCGCTAATCCCTTGGTTGTAACTGTAATTAATACCAAAAACGAACTTTGGAGTTAATTCTCTCACAATATCTACTTGTCTGTATTGACCAAAATTACCAAACAATCCAAACGGTAAATAATCAATTCGACCGCCAAACTTTAGACCACCACGGTCTTTACTAAATACATTTATTCCATCACCGTTAGTAACCGCTATTTCGGGTCTTAAATACTGATATTTAGATAATTTTAATGATGTCTCAGCAAAAAAACCAAATTCTCGAATAGTCGCAAATGCACCCGAAAGAGGGCTTCTTTCCACCAGTTGCAGTGTGTTAGATCGCATTCCCAGTTCGCGATTGTCTGTAGGAGTTGCTTTTTGACCAAATGCTATTTTGGTGTTTTTTGAGATTTCATACGCAGCCCAAGCATCAAAAATCAAACTGGATAAATTGTCATCCGCTTCGCCACCGCCTCCTAAATCGAGTTGCAATCGATAGGTTAATTTTTCATTTTTAGATTCGCCAGAAAACTGTACTCTAGCTCTACGAAGTCTGAATCGAGTATACAAACTATCGTTTGGGTCATTGGTATAGCCTCTTGTTTCTATGCTAGGTTGAATAAAACCAGAAATATCCATTCTATAGCCACCATCACCCGTAAATCGAAATCCTTCTCCAAATTTATATTTATTGGGTGTAATTTCTTGAGCGGTTGCTATTTCTAAAGCTGGTAATGCTAGAAAAACAATCAATATTAGTTTTTGTAATTTCATCATTATCATTTGATTATTCATCATTCAAATTCCATTTTGTAGCAACTCTAATTGCATCTAAAAGCATGTCTTGATCTCCTGCAAATTGTCTCAAACAAACTGCTGCCGGTTGAACATCAGGCAAAGTTCCAGTTATCGGTCCAAGGAAAGTATCTGTAGGTTCTGTTTGAAAATTTTCGTTTTCATCAAATACATAAAGTGATACGGAATCATTATTCGCACCCGCAATACTACTGTATTTTAAAACCACCAAATAATTCTGTTCGTAGTTGAGTTTCTTAGCGGTATTAGTTTGAGTTGGTGAAGTACCAGAGAAACTTAAACCCAAAGTATATTGGTTGACATCATTGGCAATAGGAACAGAGAAAATATTTCCTCTAAAACTTGCAGAACTACCAGACACAAAAGTTGCCGCAGAAGTATGGAAAAAATAACCAGCTGGAGGAATAGTTGTAGTTGATGTTGGAGCTTTCACTTTTACCACAAATGAAACATAATGAGTAGTTCCCTCTGGTTGTTCATCAAATTTTTTGTTGCTATCAGCACCATTTGCATCTAAAACTACTGACAAACCTCGTGCATCTCCATAATACTTACTAAAAGCTAAATTAGCAGTTTTGGTTGTTTGAATTGCAAAAGAACTACCACTATGGATTACCCAACCAGAACCAGGAATATCAGACAAAATCGTTGAAGGATTATATTCAAAATATTCTTCTAACAATAATTCTGGTCTGTCGCCAACTACAAATTGTGCAGTTGCAAAATTACTATCAAAAGGCGATTTTGCTTCTTGAGTTGCCGTTATTGTAGTAACACCAACACCTACTATTGTTACCGTTTTACCACTTATTGTTGCCACAGCAGGATTACTACTAGTGAAGATAAACTCGCCAGTACTATTTGAGGTTGGAGCAGTTAAATCAAATGCAGTGTCGCCAATTAATTTATTTGGAACTGTAAAAGCTCCTAGGGTTGGAGGGTCAAATTCGGTTACTTTAAAAAATGCTTTTATGGAAGCGGCCGTGAATTTTCCAAAACTAACTTGTGTTGCTGTTATTTCGGTTACCCCTACGCCAACCATGGTTATTGTTGCACCCGAAACAGTTGCTACAGCTGGATTACTACTCGAATAAGTAAAATTCCCAGCTCTATTTGAAGTTGGAGGAATAATTTCGAAAGACTCGTTTGCGAATTTTTTAGCGGGGATACTGAATGAACTTAATTCGGTACTAGCACCCTCAGTAACATCTTCGGTACTACACGAAATTGCCAAAAAAGTCAAGCCGATTGCGCTAACCAAAAGCAACGCTGTTTTAGAAAATAATTTCATATGGTGATATTTATTGTTTTTTATTGGTCATCCTGTCTGCCGACAGGCAGGTGTAATGAGCATCTCATCATTTGTAGGTGCGACCTATATCGGTCATGCTCATTTCAGGATTTAATTTAGTTTTCGATTATAATTTTTTGAACGGTTTCCGTTTTTCCAGAACGAATTTTAGCAAAATAAATCCCTGATTTCACTGATTTAACATCAACTTGATTATTGAAAATACTGGAATTCAAAATCGATTTTCCTGTTATGTCAAAAAGAGTCACATTGATATCGGAATCAATAGAAGAACTTACATTCAAAACCCCATTTTTAACCGGATTTGGATAAAGTAAAAGTGACTTAAAGTCTTTATCAGAAACGCTTAATGAAGAAAGTTCTCCAATCGAAAATTCCCCGAAACTGGTCAATCCTGAAACTGTTGCATTACTTTCAGTTGGCGAACCAGAGAGAGTTGTCGAAGCCCAATTCGCACCATCAAATCTACGAGCAATAAAATTGGCAGGAATTGCTCCTGAGTCTAAATCTGCACTAGCATAATTAAAAGTCGCATTGTAACTTCCAAAACCAGTCAAATTAGTATTGGTGAATGTCCAATATTTATTTACACTTTTTGTAGCTTCTATTGACGACGTTGCTATTTGAGGGTGTTCTCCCTCAGTAATTTTGGCTGATAATTCTCCCGCAACTGTTGTATTAGAACTAAAAGTCAAATTCACTGGGGCGTAATTATTGCTATCGCCTATGGTATAATTAAACGATGGATTTGCTCCTGAACTAGTTAGTTTTTTTAAAGTTCCTACAACCCAACCCGTATTTTGTCCTGCACCAGTAATATTTGCTGAAGTGCCAATACTTAAGGTGTTGTTAGCAGAAGTGATTTTTCCTGATACAAAATTTAAATTTCCATTTACAACTACATCACCGTTTAATGTTACTGCTGTAGCTGGTGCCGTTTGATTAACCGTAAAAATGCCAGCAATAGTAGTAGAACCTGTAAAAATTTTAGGCGAAGTACCCAATAATGTCACATTTTTATAATCGCTTCGTGGGGTTATGTTAAGAGCTCCTACCGAGCCACGATTAAATTCTACAGTACTATTAGACCCTAGGGTTAAGGCATCAGCTCCCATAAATTGAAGCGCACCAAAGCTATCGGCAGGTACAGCAACATTGCTAGACACAAAACCAGATAATTTTGGCACTCTAATCGTTCCGTTTATTTCAACAGACCCTCCTGAAAGTATCGTGATAAATGCTCCTGAAGCTGTTGACGGAGTAACTAAAGTAGAAGTAGCATCAACAGATATTTGTTTCATAACTGGAGTATTACTAAATGTAAGTGTTGCTCCATTTACTACTGAAACTTTACCAAATGTTTTAGTAGAACCAGAACTACTTGTAACCCCATCATAGACTAGCTCTAGATTAGGATCTAAAATAGTCCCTAAAGACAAATTTGAAGTAGATTTGTAAATGATGATTTGATTGCCTGACGAAGGAGCCATAACATCAAAATTCCCTGTTTCAGGAGGAGCAATAGATGCCCCCAAATTTAATGTTAGCGTAATTGGTGCTTGAGAATTATTTCCCAATCGAACTTTAGTTCCATTTACTGGTATATCTTCATTTGTTATAGGGACTTTCCCGCCGGTTCCTACAGTCCAAACACCATCCAAAGTTACATTTGTAGTATTTCTAATTTCGAATACTTGAGACGCATCTGTAAAATTTAATGGAGCAGTACCTGTTCCGTTGGTATTTTGCCCCCAACTAGACAAATCAGTTAACAATCCAGTCCCTTTATAATAATATGTTGTTGCCAATGATTGAATTGGAGTACTAGTTACGCTTTCGTCAGAATAATTGAAAGCTTTATCTAAGGTATAGACCTTATAATAATAATCTACTCCTGGGGTTAGATTGGTATCACTAAATGAAGTAGCTGAACCAATGTGACGAACGATTCCTGAACCGATAGAATTAGCAAATTTGTATATTCCGTTTTGAATAGGGTCATCCGATGAAGAAGGCAAATTACTTGCATATCGTACAACCAAATAGCCTCCTCCATCAACTCCACCTGCAGCTGCTGCCCAACTTACATTGGCGGCACCATTTAAAGCGCCAGTAGCTGTAATTGCTCCAGGAGCATTTGGAGCTGTGTTATCTGGAGTTGCAGATTGATACACTACAAAATCATCAAAGCTAGCTGTAAAATTTGTACCTGAAGCGGAAGTTGTAAATGCAATTGAAACGACTCCATTTGTTCCAACTGTAGCAGCAGAAGTTACTTCAACTGCTACTTTTGTCCAAGCTGATGTAGAGGCACTTGCCGATAAACCCGCAGGTACAGTTGCAATTGTACCAATACTTGCAGGGGCTGCAGTTAATGATTCATTATCTGTAATCAGATTTACAGAACTTGAAGCTAAAGTAGCTGTTGTTGTTGAAGGCTTATAAAAAAACTGAATTTGGTATTTAGTGTTAGGAGCAAATGATGCACCAGGAATTACGGGTGAATAAAAGAATTTTTGAGGGGTTGACAACGACCCAAACGAAGCGCATTGCCCACCCGATCTACCTCCTGTTGCCAAAATCGCTCTAACAATTGCTGCACTTGAAGTAGTACTAGCCGACCAAGAGGTAAGGCTAAGATTAACTACAGTTGAAGTTCCTGCCTGAACATTTCCAGTTGCTTGATTCTCAAACCCTCCATCGTGATTTGAGTAAACCCCAATCCTTGTTTGTGAATAAGTATTGGATACAAAAATCAAAGTAAATAAAAAGTAAAATTTCTTTTTCATATTTATGTTTTTTATTATTTAAACAAATATAATTTATATCACTCCAAAAAACGACAAATTACTTTGTAAATACCTTTTGGAGCAGTAAACCAATATTTTTAAAGGTTCAATGACATTCAAATCATAAATCAAAAGAAAAAATTAGTCTCTTACAAAAGTGAGAGACTAATTCAAACTATTTAAAGCATTTACGATTAAATTTTTATTTCTTAATCACACGAACTGATTTGGTGTTAGCTCCTTGGTTTACAATTACATTGTAAGTACCAGCAGCTAATTTTGAACCCACTTTATTTGTGTTTGCTTTTTCAACCAAACGACCTTGCATATCATA
>JAYVIN010000058.1:0-34915 GCA_043770135.1 Flavobacterium sp.
TGCCACGTGATTTACTCATTTTTTGCCCGTCGGTTCCCGGAACATACATAGTTTCCTTTTCAATCTTTGCTTCAGGAATGACAAAAGTTTCTCCCATTTGATGATTGAATCGGGAAGCCACATCACGAGTGATTTCTAGGTGTTGCAACTGGTCTTTTCCAACAGGAACAAACTGGGCATCATACAATAAAATATCAGCAGCCATAAGCATTGGATAGGAAAATAAACCTGCATTTACATCGTCTAATCTATCGGCTTTGTCTTTAAAAGAATGTGCCAATGTCAATCTTTGGAAAGGAAAAAAACAACTCAAATACCAAGACAATTCTGCTGTTTGTGGCACATCAGATTGGCGGTAAAAAACTACTTTATTAACATCTAAACCACAGGCAAGCCAAGCTGCTGCAGTACTGTATGTGTTTTCTCTTAATGTTTTTCCGTCTTTTATTTGGGTTATAGAATGCAAATCGGCAATGAAAAGGAACGATTCGTTTGCGGGATTATTCGACAATTCTATAGCGGGAATAATTGCTCCAAGTAAATTTCCTAAATGTGGAGTTCCTGTACTTTGAACGCCCGTGAGTATTTTTGCCATTATTATGTCATTGCGAGGAACGAATCAATCTCAACCTCTTTATTATGTTGTTTGTATTTTTTAAGTTTTCAAATTTAACGCTTTTATACAGAAATAGCACGGTATTACTTTCTTTTGAGATATTATTTTTGTAATTTTTGACGAACGAGAAATGACATTATTTAAGATTTTAGATAAAATAAATCACAATATTTCAGTTAAAAAAGTAAATTTGAAAACTATGAGAGGTATAAAAATTATTTTTTGGTCCGTTTGGCGCGTTTGGCTTTATGTTTTAATGACCATTCCCATTTTTGTGATGTTTCCTTTTTTACTGGCTTCTATTTTGACGGAAAGTGGCTATCCTTATTATTTTAAAATGGCTAGAATTTGGGCGAAAGTTATTCTTTTTGGAATGGGATTTTATTATAAAATTGAAAAAGATCAAGAGTTCGAAGCTAATAAAAGTTATATGTTTATTGCCAATCACACTTCTATGGTCGACATTATGCTGATGCTTGTCAGTACAAAAAAGCCATTCGTTTTTGTTGGAAAACAAGAATTAGCTAAAATACCATTGTTCGGATTTTTCTATAAGCGAACCTGTATTTTGGTTGACAGAACAAGTTCTAAAAGCAAACATAGTGTTTTCGAAAGGGCCCAAAAAAGAATAAATCAAGGGTTGAGCATTTGTATTTTTCCAGAAGGAAAAGTCCCTGATGATGAATCAATTGTTTTGGATGATTTTAAAAATGGAGCTTTCCGATTAGCAATCGATCATCATTTGACGATTGTTCCAATTGTTTTTTTTGATAATAAAAGGAGATATTCCTACACCATTTTTAGCGGAAAACCAGGGCTTTTGAGAGTGAAAATTTTGCCCTTTGTTGAAACTAGTACTAAAACGAAAGCAGATTTAAACGAAATTCGCAATCAATCCTGGAGTTTAATTCACAAAGAATTAATGGAGTTTCAAAATAAAAAATAGTTCAAACAGTCATTGCGAGGGACGAAGCAATCACATAACGAGAGTAATTACTGAGATTGCTTCTTTCCTCGCATTAACATTTAAGCAAAAAAAGAGTCTCACTCGGAGACTCTTTTCTAATTTTAAGCGTTATTTTCTTTTATCAAAGCTTTGATTTTCACTTCTAATTCATCTGCTAATTCCGGATTATCTTTAATCAAAGATTTCACAGCATCACGGCCTTGTCCTAATTTAGTTTCGCCATAACTGAACCAAGAACCTGCTTTTTTGATGATTTCAAATTCAACTGCTAAATCTAAGATTTCGCCTGTTTTAGAAATTCCTTCACCGTACATAATGTCAAATTCGGCAACTTTAAATGGCGGTGCTACTTTGTTTTTTACGACTTTCACTTTAGTTCTGTTTCCAAGTACGTTATCGCCATCTTTGATTTGCGTAGAACGACGAATATCCAAACGAACCGAAGCGTAAAATTTCAAGGCATTTCCACCTGTAGTAGTTTCAGGATTTCCGAACATTACACCAATTTTCTCTCTCAACTGGTTAATGAAGAAAACCGTACAATTGGTTTTACTAATAGTTCCAGTTAGTTTTCTCAAAGCTTGAGACATCAAACGAGCGTGAAGACCCATTTTTGAATCTCCCATTTCTCCTTCGATTTCACTTTTTGGAGTTAAAGCGGCAACCGAGTCAATTACGACAATATCAATTGCGCCAGAACGAATTAAATTCTCGGCAATTTCCAAAGCTTGTTCTCCGTTGTCCGGCTGCGATATGATTAAGTTTTCGATATCGACGCCTAATTTTTCGGCATAATTTCTATCGAAAGCGTGTTCTGCATCTATAAAAGCGGCGATTCCACCCGCTTTTTGAGCTTCGGCAATAGCGTGTAGAGTCAAAGTTGTTTTTCCTGAGGATTCCGGACCGTATATTTCAATCACTCTTCCTCTTGGATAACCTCCAACGCCTAAGGCTAAATCGATTCCTAATGATCCTGACGAAATAGTTTCTACTTCGACAATGGCTTTGTCACCCATTTTCATCACGGTGCCTTTTCCGTAGGTTTTATCCAGCTTGTCAAGGGTAAGCTGTAGTGCTTTTAATTTGGCTTCTTTTTCTGAACTCATCTCTTTTACCTTTTCTTTCATTATATTTTTGTGCTTATCTTTTTGTAAAAATACTTCTTTTTTTGGAAGTGGCAAGGGGAATGTTTTGGGTTAGTATGATTTATATTTTCCAATTAAAATTTCAAATAGAAGATAAAATTTCTACACAAACAACGCCTTCAATTCTGTGGCGTCGTGAGGATTCATTTTTCCAGCTAAGACCAAACTCAATTGTTTTCTTCTAAGGGCTGCAGTATACCGTTGTTTTTCAAGCTCGGTTTCAGGCAGTATTTCAGGAACTTCAACAGGTTTTCCAGCATCATCTACCGCCACAAAAGTATAAATAGCTTCGTTGGCTTTGGTTTTGGCTCCCGATTCGCGATCTTCGACCCAAACATCCAGATACACTTCCATCGATGTTTTGAAAGCTCTCGATACTTTGGCCTCAATAATAACAACACTCCCTAGGGCAATAGCCATATTAAAAGCAACATGATTAACCGAAGCAGTGACACAAATTTGTCGGGAATGGCGCCCCGCCGAAATACAAGCAGCGCGATCCATTCGAGCCAATAATTCACCCCCAAAAAGATTATTCAAAGCGTTGGTCTCGCTGGGTAAGACCATGTCTGTTAAAATGGTCAAAGATTCAGAAGGATGTTTTGAAGTCATAATTTGTATAATTATTCGAGTACTTATTTATTTTTCGCTACTCCTGAGCGATCAATTTTATTTTATTTAGGCTTTTTTGTCATTCCGTAGGAATCTTTTATAGTTGCTTCTATTTTTTGAGATTCCTACGGAATGACAAAATCAATACACAAAGAGAGTAAGTTTCATCTTTTCATTTCCATTGAAATTGATTCCTTTTCTAACTCAACAATAAAACCGCCATTACAGCAGGTATAAAGTAAATCACTATAGTTCTGGCACCGTCATAATCTTTAGCTAATCGTTGCCCAAAAAGCAACATCAACAAAGTGATACTCGAAAAAATAGCACCGTACAAACCAAAAGTTCTTCCGTTGCTTACCCATAATTCGATACAACCTACGATGCACAAAATGCCTGAAATTAATTCTAAAACCAAAATATGAAATAATGCCAAATGCACTAATTTTTTGAGTCGAGTTTTGGCAAAATGCTCTTTTAACCAACTGAGATTGTCTTTCCAATAAAAAAGCTTATCGTAACCCGATTGAATAAAAGTAATCGCCAAAAAAAACAAAAGCAAAATTGAAGCAGCATTATTCATATTCTTATTTTTTGTGGATTAAACGAGTGAGTTTGATGGATAAATCGGTTAGGATTATTTTGGCACTTCCGTTGCGTTCAATGTGATAAATCGCATCGGATAATTCCTGGAATATTTCGTTGATGTTGTTGCCGTTTACAAAAGGAGCAAATTTGGCTATGGTAAAATTTTCGACAGCGGGTTCCAAATAAACCAAATCTTTTGCCTCATAATTGTACAGCAACGCTTGACGAAAAAGAGCGATACAAAACTCCAAGAATTTTTTTTGAGTTTCCCTTCCCAAAGCGGCAATTTGTTCGCTCCACTGAATTAAATCGGCGATAACCGCCGGATTTCCTTTGGCTCTAAAAGCCGCACGAACCCAAAGTACAAACCATTGTTCAAACGGAAATTCATCGCCATCGTCTTTTAATAAATGCAAGGCTTTGTTGTAATTTCCTTGGGCTTGATGCGCAATTTTCGTAGCCAGTTTAGGGTCGGTATTTTCACGAGAAATCAAAGCATTTGTAACGACACTTTCACTCAATCCATTAAAATGCAACACTTGGCAACGAGAACGTATGGTTTGAATAATATCTTCTTCATTTTCGGAAATCAAGATAAAAACCGTTTTTTCGGGTGGCTCTTCGAGTAATTTTAGCAATTTATTGGATGCAGAAGTATTCATTTTATCTGCCATCCAAACAATCATAATTTTATAACCGCCTTCGTAGGATTTTAAAGCCAATGTTTTCAAAACTTCTTCGGCATCTTCAACCCGAATTAATCCTTGCTTGTTTTGAACGCCCAGAATAGCATACCAATCGAACAAACCTCCGTAAAAATTTTGAGATAGAAACAACCTCCAATCGGCAATAAAATCAATGCTTTTGGGTTTTGTTTTCACGTCATCGGTGCTTACCGTTGGATATACAAAATGCAAATCTGGATGCGAAATTTTTTGGAATTTAAGATTGCAACTTTCGTTGGCACCCGTATTTTCTCCGTTTTGATTAGTGCACAAAACATATTGAGCATAAGCAATTGCCATGGGCAAAGTCCCACTTCCTTCTGGACCTACAAACAATTGTGCGTGTGGAATTCTACCTAAATCGGCACTTCGAGTCAAGTGATTTTTGATGTGTTCCTGTCCTAAAATATCTGAAAACTGCATAAGGCAAATATAATCGAAAATGGATGAGACACGAAATTTCGGCAACAAAGTTTCTGAGAACAAAGAACAATTATGGTGCTAAAAGGGTGAATTATAACGTTTTCGTTATGAATTACAAGCTTTTTCTGAGAAATTTGAATTTATTACTTGCCAAAAAACTATATATTTGTCACTCTTTCAAAAAAAACAAAAAACTTAATATAATGAAAACTGTAAACGATTTTAACTTTGCCTCTAAAAAAGCCATAATCCGTGTAGATTTTAACGTGCCATTGGACGAAAATTTTAATGTAACCGATGCCACTCGTATCGAAGCGGCTAAACCTACAATAGACAAAATTCTTGCCGATGGCGGAAGCGTGATATTGATGTCGCACTTGGGGCGACCAAAAGGAGTTGAAGCAAAGTATTCGTTAAAACATATTTTAAAAACCGCTACAGAAATTTTGGGTGTTCCTGTGAAATTTTCGTCTGATTGTATCGGAAACGAAGCCGTAAAAGCGGTAAAAGAGTTAGAAGCAGGAGAAATTTTGTTATTAGAAAATTTACGTTTTTATGCCGAAGAAGAAGCTGGAGATGTTGAATTTGCTAAAGAATTGGCATTTTTAGGCGATATTTATGTAAACGATGCTTTTGGTACAGCGCACCGCGCTCATGCATCGACAACTATAATTGCACAGTTTTTTCCAAATGAAAAATGTTTCGGATTATTATTGGCCAAAGAAATTGAAAGCTTGAATAAAGTTTTAAAAGATTCTCAAAAACCTGTTACAGCTGTTCTTGGAGGTTCAAAGGTATCTTCTAAAATTACGGTTATCGAAAACATTTTAGACAAAGTAGATCATATGATTATTGGAGGTGGAATGACGTTTACTTTCGTGAAAGCCCTTGGTGGAAAAGTGGGGAACTCAATTTGTGAAGATGACAAACAAGAATTAGCATTAGAAATATTAAGATTAGCCAAAGAAAAAGGAGTGCAAATTCATATTCCAGTTGATGTTGTTGCTGCAGATGATTTTTCGAATACGGCCAATACTCAAATAGTAGATGTTCGTGAAATTCCTGATGGATGGGAAGGATTAGATGCGGGACCCAAATCATTAGAGAATTTCAAAAAAGTAATTTTAGAATCAAAAACCATTTTATGGAATGGTCCTTTGGGAGTTTTTGAAATGGAAAGTTTTTCTAATGGAACTATACAATTAGGTAATTTTATCGCTGAAGCTACTGCAAACGGAGCTTTTTCATTAGTAGGCGGAGGTGACTCGGTTGCAGCTGTAAAACAGTTCGGATTTGAGCACAAAGTAAGCTATGTTTCGACTGGTGGAGGTGCCATGTTGGAAATGTTAGAAGGTAGGATTTTGCCGGGAATCGCAGCCATTTTAGATTAAAAATTGCATTTTTAACAATATTTAAGGAATTTTTTAGTTATTACTTAGTACGTTTGCAAAAACCGATCACGATTTAATCGTTTGAAATATAGTAAGTTGATTTAAAAAAATTATGAGTATAAAAAAAATAGCCCTAAGTTTTTTTCTAGTAATATCTATAAATTCCTTTTCTCAAAAGTATCTTGAAAAAAAAGAAATAAATAATTTCTATTTAGATTCTATCAAAAAAACTTTCGTGAAAGACGACATCGCCACTTGTGTTGACAGTCTTTGGATGAAGGAATTAGCTAATTTAGATTCGTTTAATACTATTTCGGAAGATATAAAAAGCATTAATATTGACGAAAAAGTAGATTATGAGTTGTCAACCGATTTACTCAAATCACGACTTGCGGCAATGGATGCCAAATCTCCGTTTAACATTGAATACAATGTTGGTTTAGAGAACATCATCAAATCATTCCTTAAAAACAGAAAAAAAGCCTTCGAAAGATTGATGGCTGTTTCTGAGTATTATTTCCCTTTATTCGAAGAGGCTTTAGCCAAACAAAACGTGCCGCTAGAGATTAAATATTTGGCTGTTGTAGAGTCGGCTTTGAACCCAAAAGCCGTTTCAAGAATGGGAGCAACTGGATTGTGGCAGTTCATGTATCAAACCGGAAAACAATACAATCTTAAAATAGATTCCTATGTTGATGAACGCAGCGATCCATTAAAATCGAGTGAGGCAGCAACCCAATATATGGCCAATATGTATGCTATTTTTGGCGATTGGGACTTGGTTTTAGCCTCTTATAATTCAGGCCCAGGTAACGTTGCCAAAGCTATTCGACGCTCAGGCGGTCAACAAAATTATTGGAATATTAGAAAAAATTTACCCAAAGAAACCCAAGGATATGTTCCCGCTTTTTTGGCCACCGTGTACATTTATGAATACCACAAAGAGCACGGAATCAAACCCGATCGAGCAATAATAAAACATTTTGCAACTGACACTATAATGGTGAAAAACCAAATGTCGTTCAAACAAATATCCGATTTGCTTGATATTCCAGTAAGTCAATTGCAGGTTTTGAATCCTTCGTATAAACTAAATGTAGTTCCATTTTATAAAGATCAAAGTCATTATTTAAGATTGCCAAAGGACAAAATTGCGATTTTTGCTTCAAACGAAGACAAGATTTATGCCTATACTCAATTGGAAGAAAGTAAAAGAGAAAAACAATTTCAAGGAATACAAGTTGCAAAAGCTTTGGTCGTAAAAGATACATTGAATGTTGTTGAAAAGACAATTAGTGGTTCGAAAACTAAATATTATACCGTAAAAAAAGGGGATAATTTGACCGCAATTGCTACTAAATATGATGTAAGTGTTGCGGATGTAAAAAAATGGAATGGCTTGCAAACCAATACCGTTTCTCGTGGTAGAAGTTTGAAGATTTATCAAGAAGATACAACTATTGCTAATGTGTCGAATGAAAATAATAGTGTTTCAAATAGTAAATCGGCCAATCAACCAATTGCAGCTAACGAAGTTAAAAAACTGGTCAATAAAGACACTTTAACTAATGCAAACAATACTTTTTATATTGTTCAAAAAGGAGATAATTTAAGCTCAATTGCTAAGAAAAACAACCTTACTTTAACAGAAATTAAAGAATTAAACAATCTTTCAGGTTCTTCTATTCAACTAGGTATGTCGTTGAAAGTTTCCAAAAATGATACCATTGTAAAACAAGAAATTGCCGAAACAACGAAGTTAGAAAACGTAGAGTATATTGTAAAAAAAGGAGACAATTTAGGAAATATTGCCAAAAAATTCGGATCAAAACTAGAGGATTTGAAATCTTGGAACAATTTACAAGATAACAATATTGCTTTGGGAAGTTCCTTGATTGTAGCTCAAAATGAGGTGTCAATTGAAAATAAAACAAATAGCACGTTTAAGAAAAAAGACAATTTGGCTTCGGTTTCTAAAAATAAAGAAATTGACTATTATGTTAAGAAAGGCGATTCTTTGTATAGCATAGCCAAAAAATATCCTGGAGTAACTATTTCGGATATTAAAAAATGGAACGATATTCGAGGCGAAGACCTAAAACCTGGAATGAAATTAAAAATAAACGGATAATACAATAATCTTCTATAAATTTGGGCTTTATTTCATAAACAGTAAAAATGAATAAAGCCCTTTTTTTATTCCTTCTCACCACTTTCTTCTTTTTTTCCTGTGATAAGAAGAACGATACTCAACTTCGAAGAGCAACGGGTAAAATCAATACTATCTCGGTAATCATTGATGATCAATTATGGAATGGCGAAGTGGGGGATAGCATTCGGAACAAGTTTGCATCGCCCGTTGTTGGATTGCCCGAAGAAGAACCCCTTTTTACTATAAACCAATATCCAGCCAAATTGATGGAGGGATTTATAACCGATAGTCGAATCATTATTGTAGTAAAAAAAGAGGATAAAAATGAATTTTTAGTGACTAAAAATCAGTACGCAACACCCCAAAAAGTGTTTCATATTGCTGGAAAAACGACTTCCGAGATTTTAGAAATTTTAGAAAAAAGAGCCCCCCAAATAATCGAAATTAGTAAGCAGACAGAAATTGACGAGAGTCAACGAATCACCAATTTGTCTTTGCAAAATACTTCTAGAATTAAGAATGCATTTCAAGTTTCGTTGCTAGTGCCTTCGAGCTATTTATATGCTTTTCAAAAGAATCAATTTATTTGGTTGAAAAAAGAAATTCCGAGTGGAAATACGAGCATTTTGATATATCAAGTTCCAATTAGTTCCTTAAAAAACAATTCGAATGTTATTGAAAATATTATCAAAATGCGAGATTCCATAGGTAATTTATACATTAGCGGAACAGAACCTGACACTAATATGATTACCGAAGAGGGCTATGCTCCTTATCTTTTTAAAATCAAACTAGATGGCAAATATGCTTATGAAACCAAGGGAACATGGGAATTGAAAAATGACTTCATGTCAGGACCATTCATTCATTATGCAATACTTGATAAAGAACACAATAGAGTCTTAGTCTTGGAGGGATTTTGTTACTCCCCATCAAAAGAAGTACGAGATTTAAGGCATGAACTAGAATCAATTATAAAATCAATTGTTATTTTAAAATAAATTTATGGGATTAGAATGGCATATAGAATCGTTTGAATCGCTTTCGGTATACGAATTATACGATATTTTAAGATTAAGAAGTGATATTTTTGTGGTAGAACAGAACTGTGTTTACCTTGATTTGGATGGAAAAGACAAGTTGGCTTTGCATCTTTTCGGCACGTATAATAATAAAATAGTCGCTTATTCAAGACTTTTTAAAGCAGGAATTACTTTTGAAAATGCTTCGATAGGACGTGTCGTTGTCGATGCAAATTATAGAGACAAAAAATGGGGACAGGAATTAATGCGAGAATCAATAGATGGAATTAGATCTCATTTTGGCGAAACAAAAATTACGATTGGTGCTCAATTGTATTTAAAAAAATTCTATGAATCTTTGGGATTTGTACAAACCAGCGAGATGTATCTTGAAGATGATATCCCGCATATTGAAATGCAAAGACTATAGCTACAATCTAGTAATTAGAAATTCGACACGTCTGTCAAACTCATCCTCATTTCCTAGCGGAAAACGATTGCCATAGCCTTTGAAAGTCATTCTGTAGGGGTTAATTCCTTTGGATCTTAGGTACGAAAAAACCTTTTTTGCTCTATTGATGGAAAGATTTCTTTCGTCGGTTTCGTTGTCAATAGCATCAAGGTATTTACTCGAAGTACAGCAAACATGACCTTTGATTTCAAAACGGATTGACTTGAATTTTTGTAAAGAAGCAATCACTTTGTCTAATTCTTTTTTTGCTTTTAAAGAAAGAACACTCGAACCCATTTCGAATACTATTTTGTCCAGAACAATCAAATCGCCCACTTTTGGCGAAGCAGGAAATGAAGTAAGAATAGTGTTTTTGATAAATATTATATCAACACGTCTGTTTTTATCCCTTATTTTATCTAGGTTTTTGATGGTGTCTTTATCAATAATTACTCGTCCTTTTCCTTCGCAAATAAAAATCTTATTTTGAGAAATGCCATAATCGAGTAAAATTTTCTGAACCATTGCCACTCTTTTGTTAGACAAATTATAATTGTAATTTTCACTCCCACGATCATCGCAATACCCATACAGTTGAATGGCATCGAAACGAGGAGTAGCAGAGGAATGTAACAGGTTATTGATGGAGTTGATTTGAGATGGATTCAAATCGAATTTATCAAACTCAAAATATACAGCTTGTGTACCTTTTTCCTGAGCTACAAGCGCACTGAAGAACAAAAAAAGTAGTATTCTAGACGCTTTTATCATCAAATGAATAGTTTTTATGAAAGAAATCTAAATCCAAAAGTATAAAATATAATTTCAATTTATATTGGTAAAGTGTAATAAATTGTCTAAAAACTAGGAATGAAATTACCCTATTTATTAATTAGTCGCTTTCTTGAAAGTTTAAAATAAAATAGGCAGTCCAAATGGGACTGCCTATTGAATCAAATTATTTTAATGTTCTGTTTTTTAGACTTTCTAAACACCAAAAAACACGAATTACTCTAAATTAAAAAGGATTAATACCTATCCAAATTCATTACTTTGCACCAAGTTTTTACAAAATCACGAACAAATTTATCTTTATTGTCATCTTGCGCATACACTTCTGCATAAGCTCTTAAAACAGAATTCGAACCAAAAACTAAATCTACTCTTGTTGCAGTCCATTTTGTAGCCCCCGATTTTTTATCAACAATGTTGTACAGATTGTCTCCAGCAGCTTTCCAGCTGTAGCTCATATCGGTTAAATTCACAAAGAAATCGTTACTAAGAACCCCTTCGTTATTCGTAAAAACACCCAGTTTTGTTCCGTTATAATTGGTTCCAAGTACACGCATTCCGCCAATTAAAACAGTCATTTCGGGCGCTGTTAATCCTAAAAGTTGTGCTTTGTCTAGCATTAATTCTTCGGGTGTAACGATATATTTGCTTTTCACAAAGTTTCTAAAAGCATCATTAGTTGGTTCTAAATCTTCAAAAGATTCTACATCAGTCATTTCTTGAGAAGCATCGCCTCTTCCTGAAACGAAAGGAACTTTGATATCAAATCCACCTGCTTGAGCTGCTTTTTCAATGGCTGCACTTCCGCCAAGAACAATTAAATCGGCAAGACTTACTTTTTTGATTAAACTTGCTTGAATTTCAACTAGCTTAGATAACACTTTTTGAAGTCTTTCAGGTTCGTTTCCTTGCCAATCTTTTTGGGGTGCTAATCTAATTCTTGCACCATTTGCGCCACCTCTATAATCGGAACCTCTAAAAGTTCTTGCACTATCCCAAGCCGTGTTGATTAATTCGGCTCTAGTCAAACCGCTATTTAATAGCTTTCCTTTTAATTCTTCAATTTCTGAATCGGATAAAATGTAATCAACTGAAGGAATTGGATCTTGCCAAATTAAATCTTCACTAGGAACATCGGCACCTAAATATCTTTCTTTTGGACCTAGATCTCTGTGAGTTAATTTGAACCAAGCTCTGGCAAAAACATCCGAAAAATAAGCGGGGTCTTTATAAAAACGTTCTGAAATTTCTCTGTACGCTGGATCCATTTTCATTGCCATATCGGCATCCGTCATAATTGGATTATTTCGTTTAGAGGCATCGTGAGCATCGATAGGCTTGTCTTCTTCTTTGATGTTAATTGGTTCCCATTGCCACGCTCCAGCGGGGCTTTTCTTTAATTCCCAATCGTGATTTAATAACAAATCAAAATATTCATTATCCCAACGGGTTGGATGTGTTGTCCAGGAACCTTCCAATCCGCTGGTAACTGTGTCTGCTCCATTTCCGTTGCCTTTTGGGTTTAACCAACCAAAACCTTGATTTTCAATGGCACCCGCTTCTGGCTCAGGACCTAATTTTGATGCGTCTCCATTTCCGTGTGCTTTTCCAACCGTGTGTCCACCAGCAGTTAACGCCACAGTTTCTTCGTCATTCATTGCCATGCGTTTGAATGTTGTACGAACATCGTGAGCCGTTTTTAGTGGATCAGGTTGTCCGTCAACACCTTCAGGATTTACATAAATTAATCCCATCATTACAGCCGCCAATGGATTTTCTAAATCTCTTTCGCCTGAATATCGTGTTCCTTCGCTACCAGATTTTGCCAACCATTCTTTTTCTGAACCCCAATACACATCTTTTTCTGGGTGCCAAATATCTTCACGACCGCCACCAAATCCGAAGGTTTTTAATCCCATAGATTCATAAGCCATATTTCCTGCTAAAATCATTAAATCTGCCCAAGAAATTTTGTTGCCATATTTCTTTTTGATAGGCCACAAAAGTCTTCTAGCTTTGTCTAAGTTTCCGTTATCTGGCCAACTGTTTAAAGGGGCAAAACGAATATTTCCTGTTCCAGAACCACCACGTCCATCGGTAATTCTGTACGTACCTGCAGAATGCCAAGCCATACGAATCATCAAGCCTCCATAATGTCCCCAATCCGCAGGCCACCAATCTTGACTGTCGGTCATAAAAGCTTTTAAATCATTTTTAATAGCTTCTAAATCTAATTTTTTAAATGCTGATGCATAATTAAATTCTTCACCTAGTGGATTTGTTTTGGTGTCATGTTGGTGAAGAATGTCTAAATTAAGTGATTTTGGCCACCAATCTTGTTTAGAAGTTGCATTTTTACCCATGTTTTGATGAAATGGGCATTTGCTGATGTCGTCTGAATGTTCCATGAATTTATTGTATATTTTAAGATTATGAGTTTAATATAGGATTGTAAATTTTGGAGATAAAACTCAAACAAAAGTATGAATTTAAACAGCAGTACTATATTAAATTAATGGTTAATTCTTATTTTTTAATAGATTTTAATTATGAAGTATTAGGATTAATATTTCTTAAAAAGGTATTCGTCAAAAAAAGTATCTTTGTATAAATTTTTAATTGATGACCTCAGCAAACGATTTTATTTCGGCAGCTTACTCCCAAAATATAGAAGAAGGAAGTTTCACTTGGAGCGCACCCAGCAACATTGCATTAGTAAAATATTGGGGCAAAAAAGAAGGTGAATTACCCCAAATTCCTGCAAATCCCTCGGTAAGTTTTACGTTGAATAATTGTAAAACAATAACCACCTTGGCTTTTACCAAAAAGCAAATTGACGGAAATTTTTCATTTGATTTGCTTTTCGAAGGAAAACCCAAAGAAGAATTTAAGCCTAAGATTCAAAAATTCTTGGAAAGAATCGAAATCTATTTGCCTTTTTTAGCAGCATATCACTTTCGTATTGATACCCAAAACACTTTTCCACACAGTTCTGGTATCGCATCCTCAGCATCTGGAATGGCAGCATTGGCGATGAATTTAATGAGTGTAGAAAAAGCATTGAATCCCGAAATGACCGACGAATATTTTTATAAAAAAGGGTCGTTTTTGGCGCGTCTAGGTTCCGGGAGTGCATGCCGAAGTGTAAAAGGAAGTGTTGTAGTTTGGGGCAATCATAAGAATATCAAAGGAAGTTCTGATTTATTTGGAGTAGCATTTTCGAATAGCATTCACGAAAATTTCAATAATTTTCAAGATACTATTTTGCTGGTTGACAAAGGCACGAAGCAAGTTTCGAGTACCATTGGACATGATTTGATGCACAACCACCCTTTTGCCGAAAGGCGATTTATTCAAGCGCATGAAAACTTGGACAAATTAAGCACCGTTTTCGAAAGCGGTAATTTGGAGGAGTTTATTACCATTGTCGAAAGCGAGGCACTCACGCTACATTCGATGATGATGACTTCTGTTCCTTATTTTATTTTAATGAAACCCAATACGCTGGAAATTATAAATGCCATTTGGAAATTTCGAAACGAGACCAAAATACCTGTTTGTTTTACCCTTGATGCTGGAGCAAATGTGCATGTTTTGTACCCTGAGAATATAAAAGAAAAAGTTTTGCAATTTATTCAGGTCGAATTAGTTGGCTATTGCCAAAATGGTCAGTACATTTGTGATGAAATTGGGAAGGGCAGTCAATTGTTAATTATCAATTAAAATATGAAAGGACCTTTATTTTACTCAAAAATATTACTCTTTGGAGAATACGGAATTATTCGTGACTCAAAGGGATTGTCTATACCATACAACTTTTATAACGGTGCGCTAAAGAAAGAGGCCAATCCATCGGCTGAGGCAATGCAATCCAACAAAAATTTAAATCGTTTTGTTTCCTATTTAGAAACTCTACAAAACGACCAACCTGAATTAGTAACATTCGATTTAGTGAGTCTAAAAAACGATGTGGCTACCGGAATGTATTTTGATTCTAGTATTCCTCAAGGATATGGTGTAGGCAGTAGTGGGGCACTAGTTGCCGCTATTTATGACAAATATGCTCAAAATAAAATTACGGTTTTAGAGAATTTGACCCGCGAAAAATTATTACAATTAAAGACTATTTTCGGTCAAATGGAATCTTTTTTCCATGGCAAAAGTTCAGGATTAGATCCTTTAAACAGTTATTTGAGTATTCCCATTTTAATCAATTCTAAAGACAATATTGAAGCAACAGGCATTCCAACTCAAATTCTTGATGGAAATGGTGCTGTATTTCTGTTAGATTCAGGAATTATCGGCGAAACGGCTCCTATGGTTAGCATTTTTATGGAAAAATTGAAAGATCAAGGTTTTCGAAAAATGTTGAAATCTGAATTCATCAAACATACTGATGCTTGCGTAGAGAATTTTTTGGGTGGTGATATGAAATCCCTTTTTGCTAATACCAAAAAATTATCAAAGGTGGTTTTGAATAACTTTAAACCCATGATTCCAGAACAATTTCACGGTATTTGGCAACACGGAATTGACACTAACGATTACTATCTTAAGCTTTGTGGCTCTGGAGGTGGCGGCTATATTTTAGGCTTTACACAAGACTTAGAAAAAGCGAAATCAGCACTCAAAGATTATAAACTAGAAGTGGTGTATCAATTTTAAAATGTTAAGTAGAAAACACAAACTTTTCCTATTGAAAAGTATAAGTTTGTTCTCAGTAGTTAGAGGCTACAATATTCCTATTATAATTCTCGCTCAATATCTTTCGGCTCTGTTTATTCTTGCTCCCGAAAAAAAACCTCTTGCTATACTGCTGGATTTGAATTTGTTTATCATTGTTTTGGCTTCGTCGCTGACTATCGCATCGGGTTATATTATTAATAATTTTTATGATAGTAAAAAAGACTTAATCAATCGTCCTAACAAATCGATGCTAGACCGTTTAGTGAGTCAAAAAACAAAACTAAATGTCTATTTTACCTTGAATTTTATTGTTGCCTTCCTTGCTATTTTTGTTTCCTGGCGCGCCTGCTTGTTTTTTTCGGTTTATATTTTTTTGATTTGGTATTATTCACACCGAATCAAAAAATATCCCATTATAGGAAATTTAACCGCAGCAATCTTAGCAGTCTTACCTTTTTTTGCCATTCTTTTATACTACAAAAACTTATATGAAGTCATTTTTGGTCATGCTTGCTTTTTGTTTTTATTGCTTTTAATTCGAGAAATGATAAAGGACTTAGAAAATATCAAAGGCGATTTAGCAACCGATTACAAAACGATTCCTATTATTTATGGTGAAGAGGTGTCCAAAAAAATAATTACGGTGTTGACAATTTCAACGCTCGTTCCAGTATATGTTTTAATTGAAATCTTTGATGTGGGTTATATGGACATCTATTTTTATACCTGTCTCATCATATTAATTTTTTTCTTACTTAGTTTGTGGAAAGCCAATTCAAAAAAACAATTTATAGTCCTTCACAATGTATTAAAATTCTTGATAGTAACGGGGGTTTTTTGTATCATACTCATCAATCCTGGTGTGTTATGGCATGGAATAAAAATATTGACGTCACTTTAGTTTTAAAAAATTACCATCATAATCTCAAATGAGTGCTTTAAATTTTTAAAATCATTTTCTGCTTCATTGCATTTTTATTTACTTTTACTGTAAAACAGAAATAGAAATGCAAACTATTCGCTACGAAGGCATTAAAAAAGAAGCTGATTCCACTAGCTTAATCCAAGATTTTTTGGTTGTCGAAGCTCCTTTGGAAATCAATATCAATAGCAACCCCTTTACGGTGGTTATGAGAACTCCCGGAAATGACAACGCCTTGGTTCGAGGACTACTCTATTCTGAAGACATCTATCGAGAAAATAAAAACCTTGTTTTTGATGTTTTAGAAAATTCTCCAAATAATTTTACCAAAATAAATGTTAGTATTCATGAGGAATTACTAGGTAAAGGCTATTTGAATAAAAGGTCTTTGCTTTCTGTATCTTCCTGCGGAATTTGTGGTAAACAAAGTTTAACTGATTTTGAAACGCCCAAAATCAAACTTACCAACCCGTCCAAAATAAATTTAGACCAGTTGCCCAAAATGTTTTCTATCATGAGAACCCATCAACATACTTTTGATGCTACTGGAGGGTCACATGCTGCCATTTTGTTTAGCAAAAATTATGAATTTCTTACATTGCAAGAAGATATCGGACGACACAATGCTGTGGACAAATGTGTAGGCGAATTGTTAAACAATAATAATTTAAAATCCGCAGCTTTTATGCTAGTGAGCGGTCGGGTTTCTTATGAAATAATTACCAAAGCCTTTTTTGCAAAAATCAGTACCATTGTGGCTGTTTCTGCCTGTTCATCACTTGCGGTAGATTATGCTAAAGAATTTGGAATTTGTCTCATAGGATTTTCGAGAGATAATAATGCTACTATCTATTCGAATTGAGATGGAATTATTGTAAACAAAAATCAAAAAGATAAAATCATGTCTAAAAAAACAATTGCCCAGCCACCAGAAAAATTTACTGGAATTAAAGAAACCCAAATTCCAAAATCGGCAGTAGGATTTAAAGCTGTAAAATCGGCATTAACTTTTATTAAAGACGAAGTTGGCATTATTAAAGGCATTGGATTATTAGCGAAGATAAATCAAAAAGATGGTTTCGACTGTCCGGGTTGTGCTTGGCCGGATCCTGATGAAAAAAGAGCTTTCTTAGCCGAATATTGCGAAAATGGTGCCAAAGCTGTGGCGGAAGAAGCTACTAAAAATAGGGTGTCTCCACTTTTTTTTGCTACTCATAGTATTGCGGAATTAGGTCAATTGTCTGATTATGAATTAGGGAAAAAAGGACGTATTACCAACCCAATGTATTTGCGGGAAGGAGCGTCGCATTATGAGGAAATACAATGGGAAGATGCATTTTCTATCATTGGCAAAAGCCTTCAAAAATTAAACTCTCCAGACGAAGCTATTTTTTATACATCGGGACGAACTAGCAACGAAGCAGCCTATTTATATCAATTATTTGTACGCCAATTTGGCACTAATAATTTACCCGATTGTTCGAATATGTGTCATGAATCTAGCGGATCAGCCTTATCCGAAACACTTGGAATTGGCAAAGGCTCAGTTACTTTAGACGATTTTAAACATGCCGATTTAGTAATTGTTATGGGGCAAAATCCCGGAACCAATCATCCTAGAATGTTGACCGCTTTGGGAGAAACTAAAAAAAATGGAGGAAAAATCATAAGTATCAATCCACTTCCTGAAGTGGGTTTGAAAAATTTTATTGATCCTCAAAATCCTTTAAAATGGCTGGGTTCGGGCATGGATTTATCCGATTTATTCTTGCAAGTAAAAATAAATGGTGATGTTGCCTTGTTAAAAGCCATTTTGATTCTGCTAAATGAAAAGGAAAAACAACTTTCAGGGTTGGTTTTCGACACTGAATTTATTAAGCAAAAAACACAAGGGTTCGAAGGATTTATTGCTGATTTAGAAAGTTACAATCTAGAGGATTTAATAGCTCAAACAGGACTTTCTAAAACCGAAATAAACGATGCTGCCGAGATGATTGCGACCAATAAAAAAATTATAGTTTGCTGGGCAATGGGTTTGACTCAACATAAAAATGCGGTGGACAACATTCGCGAAGTAGTCAATTTACTGTTATTGAAAGGAAGTATTGGAAAGCAAGGAGCAGGAACTTGTCCTGTGCGTGGACATTCGAATGTGCAAGGCGATCGAACCATGGGGATTTGGGAAAAACCAGCGCAAGCTTTTCTAGATGCTTTAGACTCGCATTTCGATTTTAAATCTCCTCGAAAAAATGGTTATGATGTCATAGAATCGATTGAAGCCATGCATCAGAAAAAGGCGAGTTTCTTTCTTGGAATGGGTGGCAATTTTATTTCGGCTACACCAGATACTGAATTTACCGCTGAAGCATTGAAAAGTTGTGATTTAACGGTACATATTTCGACCAAAATAAATCGGAGTCATTTGATTCATGGAAACGAAGCCTTAATTTTACCTTGTTTGGGAAGAACCGAGAAAGACTTTCAAGCCAGTGGCGAACAGTTTGTAAGTGTCGAAAATTCGATGGGCGTAGTTTCGAAATCCATAGGGAATTTAGATCCTTTGTCCCACTATCTAAAAAGCGAAACCGCTATTGTTGCAGGAATTGCTAATGCTACTTTGACTAATTCTGTAGTAAATTGGACAGCAATGGCTGGAAATTATGATTTGATTCGGGATGCGATTGAGGCTACAATACCGGGTTTCGGTAATTTTAATAATCGCATTCGAATCGATGGCGGGTTTTATTTACCCAACAATGCCCGTGAGAATGATTTTAGCAAAACACATACAGGCAAAGCAAATTTTACCCTAAATAAAACATCAGATATTGTTTTAGAAAAAGATCAATTCTTGATGATGACTATTCGCACCCACGACCAATACAACACTACAATTTACGGACTCGATGATAGATATCGTGGGGTTTTGAACGAACGAAGAGTGATTTTTATGAACGGCGAAGACATCGAAAAATTGGGGTTACAAAAGTATGACATCGTGGATTTAGTGAGTCATTTTGAAGGACAAAAACGCCGTGCAGATCACTTTTTGGTCATTCCCTATAGTATTCCTCAACAATGTACGGCGACCTATTTTCCCGAAACGAATGTTTTAGTTCCCTTGCATAGCAAGGCTAGAATTAGCAATACCCCAACATCAAAAACGGTGGTAATTACGATTCATAAAAGGCGATGAGTTTAGGCTGTAAATAGAATTACAAAATTTTGATAGGCAGTTTGTTAGGCGGGTGCACGACAAATTGCATTTCTTTAAAAAAAAGTAGGCACAACTAATTTTAAGAATTGATTTTTTGACTTTGTTTGACACAAATTTCACAAATTTGCACAGATTAATCTGTGTAAATTTGTGAAATTTGTGTCTCAAATTTTGAAACAGTGCAATTTGTCGTGCACCCTGTTAGGCTTTTAAGTCTGGAATTTATCTATAAGCAACATATATATAGTATCTTTGCAAAAATTTTGAATAATTATGAATAACAAAGAAGGTGGTAATAAAGGCGGAAGTTCTAGAGCTAATAGTTCTAGACCAAGTTCTTATAAGCCTAAACCTGCAATGGCCAAAAGAGCTCAAGGGCCTAAAAAAGTAAAACCAAACACCAAAGTTGTTGCTCCTGCAACCGATAAAGTAGAAAAAAAACCGAATCAAGCTCCTAAAAGACCAAAAGTAGCCGACGAAATCCGGTTGAATAAATACATAGCCAATTCTGGTGTGTGTTCCCGTCGAGATGCGGATATTTACATACAATCTGGAAACGTAAAAGTAAATGGAATTGCCATAACCGAAATGGGCTATATGGTAAAACCCGGTGATACGGTCAATTTTGATGGCGCTACATTAATACCTGAAAAAAAGGTATATATCCTATTGAACAAACCTAAAAACTTTACCACTGCGCTTGACGAAGGTCAGGAATTTCGGAATGTATTAGAATTGGTTAAAGGCTCTACAACCTCCAAAATCGCAGCTGTGGGTCGAATGGACAAAAACACAACTGGATTGTTGTTGTTCACCAACGATACCGACATGATTCGTAAATTTACTTTACCCAGCCAAAAATCATCAAAAATCTATCAAGTTTCATTGGATAAAAATTTAAAATTTGAAGATTTAGAAAAAATAAAAAAAGGATTAGTCCTTGACGGACATCGCGTTTTTGTTGAAGATGTAAGTTATATTGAAGACGAAGCCAAAAGCGAAATCGGACTGCAATTGAGATCTTCAAATGTAAAAGTAGTTCGGGCTATTTTTGAAAGTTTTAGTTATGATGTGTTGCGAATCGATCGTGTTTCGTTTGCGGGTTTGACCAAAAAGAATTTACCTCGAGGAAATTGGAGATTGTTAACCGAACAAGAGATCATCAATTTGAGGAATGTTTAATTCTACAAATTAGAATATTATCAAAGCTGTCTCCCAAAGACAGCTTTTTTATTTCATTCAAGTTAATTTTGAAAACGCATCCCATTTTTATACTTTTATAAAAAAAGCAAATGCAACTTAGCTACTGGGAACTCAAAAACTGGTTTACAAAAATAGATTTCACTATTGTTGGTAGCGGAATTGTAGGCTTGCACTCTGCTTTGCGATTGCGTGAAAAATTTCCTGAAAGCAAAATTCTTGTTCTAGAAAAAGGAATGTTGCCTCAAGGTGCCAGTACAAAAAATGCCGGTTTTGCCTGTTTTGGTAGCTTATCCGAAATCATAGATGACTTAAATAATCATACTGTAGATGAAGTACTAGCTCTTATCCAAAAAAGAAAAGAAGGCTTACAATTATTACGAAATCGACTTGGAGACGCAGCACTAGATTTAAAAATGTATGGCGGTTACGAATTATTTCTCAAAGAGGAAGATGCTGCTTTTGATAAGGCTATAACTCATTTGCCCTTGATAAACGAAATGCTGAAACCGATATTTAAATCGGATGTTTTTACAAAAAAGTCAAATTCCTTTGGCTTTAAGGAAATTCAGGAACAATTAATTTTTAATCCTTTTGAAGCCCAAATCGATACTGGAAACATGATGCAGTCCTTGCTGAAATTGGCTGTTTCTAATGATATTTTGATTCTGAACCAACAAACAGTTACCTCCTATCAAGACAATCCAATTGGAGTAGAAATAGAAATATCCGATTTTGTTTTTACCACAAAAAAACTTTTATTTGCAACTAATGGTTTTGCTAGTCAATTGACAAATGGTGCAGTAAAACCCGCAAGAGCACAAGTTGTCATTACAGAACCTATTCCGAATTTGAAAATTAAAGGAACGTTTCATTTAGACAAAGGCTATTATTATTTTAGAAATGTGGGCGATAGAATACTGCTTGGCGGCGGAAGAAATCTTGACTTTAAAACCGAAAATACCACTGAATTGGGTCAAACAGAAATTGTACAAAATAAATTAGAATATTTATTAAAAGAAGTAATTTTACCTCATCAAGATTTTAAGATTGCGCATCACTGGAGTGGTATTATGGGTATAGGAAATAGCAAAAATCCGATCGTTTCTCAACTATCAGAAAACGTATATTGCGGCGTGAGATTAGGAGGTATGGGCATAGCGATAGGAAGTTTAATAGGACAAGAATTAGCAGATTTAGTATAATGGCAACAAAAATCACATCAAAAAAACCAAAAAGCACGGTATCAAAAGGCACGGGAAGTTTAAGCACTAAGATAAAATACATTCTATCTCGATTAATCATTTGGTTTTTTGGACTGTCTATTTTGTCGGTAGTAATTTTCAAATTTGTTCCCGTTCCCTTTACGCCATTAATGGCGATTCGGGTTATTGAAAACGCTATTGATGGAAAAGAAATCTACTTTAGCCACGATTGGGAACCGCTAGAAGATATTTCGAACAACTTACAAAAAGCGGTGATTGCTAGCGAAGACGGCACTTTTTTAAGCCATCATGGATTCGATTTTACAGCCATGCAAAAAGCTTTTAAAAATAACGAAAGAGGCCGAAGAATAAAAGGCGGAAGCACTATCTCGCAACAAACCGCCAAAAACGTTTTTCTTTGGCAAGGCAGAAGTTATGTCCGCAAAGGCTTAGAAGCGTATTTTACGGTACTCATCGAGTTAATATGGGGCAAAGAACGCATTATGGAAGTGTATTTGAATAGCATCGAAATGGGAAATGGAGTTTATGGAGCCCAAGCCGCTACGCAACATTGGTATGGCAAAGACGCTGGTAGTTTAACCAAAACACAAGCTGCAGGAATAGCGGCAATTTTACCTAATCCACGAAAATATTCAGCTACGGGTTCGTCGTCTTACATCAATAATCGAAAAGCTAAAATTGTACGCGTGATGCGACATATTGGTAAAATCGAGTATTAAACCAAAATATTAAGCCACAGATTCACTGATTTTTTACATAAATCAGTGAATCTGTGGCTAAAATATAATACTATTTATCGTTTAAAACTTTGCTCCGATTGAAACGTAGAACGATCTGCCTTCGCCTGGCAAAATTCCAGGACCTGGATAACCTCCAGCTCTACGAGTAGCGTAATCTTTATTAAGCAAATTATTGATACCTGTTCTTAGATTGTATTTTTTATAGAATTTGTATTCAGACGAAAAATCCATGATCTCATAACCATCGAGTAGTCCGGTTTGTCCATTGGGAGAAGCCGCAACGGTATTGCCGGAATCTGTAAATATTTTGCCCGACATTTTATATTGAAGCGTAGCTGAAATGTTATTATTTCCCCATGACATTCCAAAATTATGAATGTATCTTGGTGCATTTTCCACTCGGTTTCCAGCCAAATTGGTTTCGGTAAGAATAATATCTGGAGCTGTTCCTGAAGGGGTTAATATTTTTTGATCAACATAACGACTATCAATAAACGACATCGAAGCAAAAACATCTAGGTTGCCATAAGGCTTATTAACACCAAACATTTTAGTAATATTCAAATCTACAAAACTCTCAATTCCTTTGTTGCGAGTTTCCCCTAGGTTGGTTTTAAACAAATATGTGCCTTGGTTTGGGTCATTGTTTAACTGTTTAACACCACCCACACGATCTTGGTAACTCAAATAGAAAACACTCACGTCAAAGTTTAAATACCCTTTGTAGATACCACGGTAGCCTAAATCGGCATTGAATCCATTTGATTCTTTTAGGTTGGGATCAATAACATCTGTAACCACCGATGGGGTCAAATCACCAAACAATACAGGGCGATAGGCTTGCGAAATATTAGCGTATACATTGGTTTGTTTCCATTTATACTCTACACCAACACCAAAAAGAGGTTTGTTGATAACAATATTTTTTTCGGCAAAACTTACGTCATTACCCGTTTTGATATCAATATCAATTCTACCTTCGGCAGTTGAGTTAATATGCTCAAAACGAACTCCCGGAGTTATACTCAATTTGTCGGTGATTTTGAATTGATTTTCGGCAAAAAGAGCAACGTTTTTAGTAGAAAAAGCTATTTCAGCTGGAAATCGACCTTCAATACTCATATCAAAATTACTAGCCGTTGTTCCATTTCCTTTTTGAAAACGCTCTGTTTTGGCTTGGTATACACGCATACCAAAGGCTAGATTGTTCTTGATTTTTCCAAGATCAAAACGGTAGAGATTTCGGTTTTCGATGCCTAAATTTTTATAGGTGTCGCTATCCACTCTACGGTTTTTATATTGGTTTGTAGTGCTGCTAATAGCATCAATTTCAGTTGGAGCGCTGGTTAAACCCACACTATTTCTCTCGCCAATCAATCCGAAAGCTTTCACAGATACGTCTAGATTTGTATTTACTTTGGTATCAAAATTCACCGAAAAGATATTCCACGGCACTCCAAACCAGTTGCGTTCCCGAAAAGATTGTTTAGAATCGGCAGCAAATTGTGCATCGGTTAAACCGCCCGGTTGTTGCATTACATAATCGGCATTGGTGTATTCTGCCGAAATTTTTGTTTTATCAGTAAAGCGATATTCTAAAAATGCGTGTGTGTTTCTGGCTTGAAAACGATTGTTTTCTCTCCAACCTTTGGCAGATCGGGAGTGATTGTAAACATAATAGGAGAATTTTTTATATTTCCCTCCGATGGCATTAAAGGAACTTACCAATCCAAAACTTCCTACTGTATTTTGAGTTTCAAAGGAAAAGAGTTGTTCTTTTTCTCTTTTTAAAACATAATTTAACATCCCTCCAAATTGAGGTCCGAATTGTAAAGAAGCACCACCACGAACGAATTGAATTGTTTCGACAGCCTCCAATGGTGGATTATAATAGGCTTCTGGATAACCAAAAACATCGGCAGAAATATCTACTCCGTTCTGGCGCGTATTCAATTCCCAACTTCTGTTTGGGCTTAAACCTCTTACGCCTACATTAATTTGCAAACCAGAACCTTCGTTTTCCCAAACGGTTACTCCAGGAATTCTCGCAAAAACTTCACGAGCATTGTTATTGGTCAAATTAGCATTCAGGCTAGACAGTTTTAAAACCTCATTTTTCTTACCCGAAAACAAGATGTTGTCTTTGGTTTCAGGCATTCTTTCTGGGCTTTGCTGTTTCGCAATGACAACAACCGCTTTTAATTTTTGGATGGTATCATTTGAAGTTTTTGACTTTTCTTGAGCAATACTAGAAATTGTACTCACAAAAAGTAGCGAAAAAAGGATGCGTTTCATGGTTATATTATTTTAATTTTGTGCAAATATAAGTCTTATTCTTATTTAGACAAAATATAAATAATAAATTTTTATTTTTTATTTCAAAGTCAATTTTGGTAAATTACATTTTCAGAATGCTTTTGTACTCGGCACTATTGTTCAAAAGACTTACCGCCTTCTTGATTTCGGAGTTGTTCTTGAGGTAATATTGATACAAGCCTTCTTGGTATTGGTAACGTTTTATGATTTCGTCGAGCAGTAAATTTTTAATTTCTTTTTGATGTTTATCCAATAAATTTTCTTCGCTTTTTTGAAGTGCAGTCAACAATTGTTGGTATTCTTTGTTGATGTTTTCGTCTATTTTTTCTTTTTTTGCTGCAGCCAAAGTTTTTTTCAAAGCCAGTTCCGTTTCGGTATCAAATGAAAATTTCTCGTCTTTTAGAAAGTTTTTAAAATCGAGATAATCGGCATCAGAAATCGATGGAATTTGAGTTCCTAAATTGGGGTTTTTGTAATAATAGCGAGTAGCATAATTAAAAATTCCATCGTTTTTTATCAAAGCATCCATGATAGGTGTTGATTTTGTTTCTTCTAATTCAATATCAGGCTGTATCCCACCACCATCATAAACAGTTCTTCCTTTTCGGGTTTTGAAAGCAGTATAATTTTTAGCATCTGTTTTTGTGGCAATTCCGTTTTTGTCTTTATGAGCATAATCTAATGCCTGAATACACCTTCCTGCTGGAGTATAATAACGCGAAATGGTCACTTTTAGTTGGGTTCCATAAGTCAATTCAACAGGTCGTTGCACCAATCCTTTACCAAAACTTCGGCTACCAAGAACCACTGCGCGATCTAAATCTTGTAACGCTCCAGAAACAATTTCGGAAGCCGAAGCGCTTTTTCCGTTTACCAAAATAACCAATGGAATTTCAGTATCTATTGGCTCTCTAGCCGTTTTGTAGGTGTTGTTATGCTTTTCTATTTTGGATTTTGTGGTTACAATAACCTCATTTTTCGGAACAAACAAATTACAAATATTAACCGCTTCGTTCAAAAGTCCACCGGGGTTTCCCCTAAGGTCGAGGACGATGCGCTCGGCTCCGTCTTTTTTTAATTGCTCTAAGGCTTCTTTGGTTTCCTGAGAAGCCTTCTTAGTGAAATGCGTCAATACAATGTAGCCTGTTTTCTCATCTATTTTTCCGTAAAAAGGAACCGATTTTATCTCCACTTCATTCAATACGATTTGGGCACTATTTGTTTTGCCTTGGCGAATGTATTTTACTTCGATTTTTTTGTTTTTTGCTCCTTTTAAAAGTTGTGAAGCATCGTCTTTGAAATCAGACAACGAGATATCGCCAATTTGAATAATTTCGTCTCCGGCTTTTAAACCTGCCTTATCGGCTGGAAAATCTTTGTAAATTTCACGCAAAATTATTTTATCCTCTTTTCGGGTTATTTGTGCACCAATTCCGGTGTATTCGCCAGTATTATTTATTTTAAATTTTACTACATCTTGTTCATTAAAATAAACGGTGTACGGATCCAAACTAGCCAACATGCTTTTGACGGCTTTATCCATCAAATCGCCGGGAGTGGTTTCGTCAACATAGTTCATGTTGAGCTCTTTGAAAAGCGTAGTAAATATTTCTATTTGCTTTGCAATTTCAAAGTAATCGTCCTTGAAACTAACACCAACATAAAGGAATACAGAAGCAACAACGGGAATTATGTATTTTTTTTTGAAGAGAGCAATCATGATTAATATGGGCTTAATTTTTGAGCACTAAAATAGGAATAATTCATCAATATAAAAGAAAGAAAAACAGGGTATTCGCTTTTAATATTTTAAAATGTTTTTTGCCACAGATTCTCAGATTTAAAAAACGGATTAGAACAATAATTGACACTGATTTTAAAATTAATCCAGTAAGAATATTAAAAAGACACTCAAAATCTGTGAATCTGTGGCAATTTTTTTTAAAAGTAAATACCTTTAAGAAAAAACAAAAACCCTTATTCCTCATTTTTTAATTGAAGAACAAATTTTTCAAACAATTGAACCGTTTTGGTGTTGATTTCCTCGTAAGACAATCGATCTTTGGTTTGATAAAAAAACATAAAAGCGTAGGGTTTCTCTAGGTTTTCGACTAACAAATGTTTGTTCAAACGATAGGTTTCTCGCAATACTCGTTTGAAATAATTACGATCCACAGCATGTTTAAAATATTTTTTAGAAACCGAAACGCCCATTTTTATTTTTTGTTCCGACTCTTTTTCAATACCATAATCACTTTCGACAAAAACCAGTCTCAAAGGATATTTTGAAACCGATTTGCCTTCAGCAAAAAGCAAATCTATCGTGATTTTACTTTTTAGCTTTTCGTTTTTTGGGTAGTTGAAATTCATTTTTCGATTCAATGTCAAAAATAGTAGCGAACAAAGGTACAATCTAAATCAAAAAATAAGTTCTAAAAAAGTTGTTTTTAGTTTATCACTCGCAATCGCTATTTTTTTGAGAGTTAGAATAGACTTTTGTGCAGTCTAAACGACAACTTATCGTGGAGGATTGGTTTTGAAGATTTCTCGGATGGATTTGATTTTATAGGCGCTTAGGGATTTTGTAATCTAAAAAATGGTTATTAGCCATAAACCTCTTTTTTTGAGTTTTTAACGTTTTGCAGCTACCCGAAGGCGGCGATTTTTGCCACAAAACTTTATTCGAAGAACTGCACTTCAATTATGCGAAAAATTGTCAAACGAAGCACTAAACTGCCACTTTTGGGTAGGTGCTGTTAGCTGCTGGCCATCATTTGTCAACTCTTTTTAAATCTAAATCTTGAAAATCAAAACTAAAGTCAATGTTTGGCGAAATGCCTTTCATTTTTATACTTTGTGCTTTGCCTTCTTCATCCAATGAAAACATAACAAAGGCATCACAATTCATATCTTGATACTCCCATTTAATTGCAAAAGTATTTGCTTTATAAAATTGCATTTGCCCTAGTAGTTTTGGAGAACGGTAGGATTTAAACCAGAGTTGTTTATCTTTTTGGAATATTTCTATTTTTCCAAACCATTGGTCCTCGTAGACTCCTATAAAATCTTCATTTTTGATAGTTGATTTATTGGCGGTTTTTACTGTCTCCCATACTTTTTTGACTACTTCATCTCCTGTGTTTTTTTGTGAGTTAAAATAGGCATAGTATTTTTCAACCCATGCAAAATCTTGAAGTCCTAAATAACTATCAATAATTGTTTGACTTACCGCTGCAAATACTCCAGAGCCACCGTTTTCAGTATTAGTTAGAATTACAATACCTAAATTGATATCGGGTATCATGGTTACAATGGAGAGCATTCCAGGAACTCCGCCTGTATGTGAAATACTTAAATTTCCCTTTAAATCCGTTATTTCCCATCCCAAACCGTAACCTCTAAAATGGGAGTTATATCTTGGGTTTGGATCTGCATCCTCAACAGTATGTATTTTCCACATTTTAGATTGAATGGCAGCTGAGAAAAGATTGGATTGTAACTCTTTTCCGAATTTACCTTTGTTCAAATGAACGAGCATCCATTTTGACATATCATCAGCATTAGAAAAAATGCCACCTGCAGCTCCATTAACCATGTCTCCAAAAGTTCCTATTTTCCTAATAGTTCCTGACTCTGATGAATGTGCAGATGATAAATTGTTTTTATCTTTCATTCCCGTTAACGAGCTAGAAGAGCCATTCATTTCTAAAGGAGTCATAATGCGCTTTTGCACAAAATCTTCCCAACTCATTCCGCTTGTTCTGGCAATAATTTCACCAGCAACAATATAAAGTTGATTGTCGTAATCAAATTGAGTTCTGAATGCTGACACAGGCTTAAAATACTGAAAGCTCTTTACTATATCCTGAATTTTAAAATCTGAACTATCTGGAAAAATCATTAGGTCGCCAACTCCTAACCCAAGTCCACTGCGATGCGTCAATAAGTCTTCAATTGTAAAGTTTTCTGTTACATAATCGTTATACATTTTAAACTCAGGGAGATTTTTTTTTACTTTATCATTCCACGATAGTTTGCCATCTTCCACTAAGATGGCAAGTGCTGCAGTGGTAAAGGCTTTACTATTTGAACCAATTGCAAAATTTGTACTTTCATTTACAGGCAGTTTCGTTTCAATAGATTTTACCCCAAAGCCTTTTTTGTAAATTACCTTTCCGTCTTTGACAATGGCGATCGATGCACCTGCAACGTTGAATTTTTTGATGGCATTTTCCATAAGGATATCAACATCATTAGATGCTATTTGACAATAGGAGTGATTGTTTATTAAAAATGTAAATAATACAAGTAGTGATAAAATTGAGTTTGATTTTTTCATAATGTTTAATTGAATGTTCATATTTGGATGTTAAGGTGTATTTGGCTTGCAGAAATACCCATGTAACCTAATGGCATTGTTCATCAATTACAAAATTAAATTATTCTAATGGATATTTTAACTTTTCAGAATAGTCGTCTAATACCATTCCAATTTTCAGCAATCTGAAATCAGAATAACGTTTACCAATTACTTGAATACCGATAGGCAAGGATTCTCTACTGATTGAAATTGGCATAGACAAAACAGGATTTTCAGTAAGTGTAAATGGTGTTGTATAGGCTTGTGTAGCCATATAATAATGCATGAACTCCTTGTTAACTGCTATTGGGTTGTTGTAAATATTAAAATTTCCGAAATTTTTAGATGGTTTATGATGTGGGAATGCCTTTACTGAGCTTGCAGGACAAATGAATGCATCAAAACTGTCTAAGAAATTCTCCATTTGAGTAATTAATAAATCCTGTATGTTTAATGCCTCCATATATTTTTCCACAGAGTTTGGTTTAACAACATTCTGGTGCATTGGCACATTTTTCAGCATTCCTTTTGTAAACGGAAGCCCCATCCACTTTACGAAATTAGAAGTATTGTAACCACCTTGCATACCGACAAAACTTCCCCACGTTTTCCATGCAAGGTAAAAGTCAATTGGTGGCGTAATTTTTACAACTGTAGCACCCGATTTTTCTAACTTTGCAACGTAATCTTGAATCGCCTTTTTGATTTCATTGTCAACAGGTACATCACCAAACTCATCAGTCCATGCAATTTTCATGTGCCTTATGTCAATGGTGTCCTTACATCTGTTTATGGGTATTAGTTTTTTATCGGTGTTGGTGGTATTTGATATTATATCCATAGCAAGTTGCAAATCTTCAATAGTTCTCGCTAATGGACCTGCAACAGCTAAAGATTTGAGACCATTGACAGATTCTTTAGGGTCAGTTTGAATGCCATTAATTGACACAACTCCAAATGTGGGTTTAAAACCATATACCCCGCAATAAGCTGATGGAAGCCGAATAGACCCTGCCAAATCGTTTCCGATTGATAAAGAAGTCATACCGGTTGCAAGTGCTACAGCACAACCACCGCTGCTTCCTCCGCTGGTTTTATTAATATCCCAAGCATTATTCGTTTTTCCGAAAATAGTATTGTCAGCCTGCATGTCCATGGCTAAAACCGATAAATTGGTTTTACCAATAATAATGGCACCTTCAGATTTCAACAGTTTTACAATTTCTGCATCTTTTGTCGGGATATTGTCTCGCAATGGTTCATATCCTGATGTAGTTGTCAGTCCTTGTGTCAAATAATTATCCTTAATCGTGATTGGGACACCATGTAGTTTCCCTAAATGATCACCATTCTTAATCGCTTCATCCGCTAAAGTAGCCTGACGTAAAGCATTTTCCTTATCAACTAAAACTACTGCATTAAAGATGCCGTTTTGGGCATCTATTTGTTGTAAATAAGTCGATACTACTTCATGGGAAGTAACTTCCTTGTTCCTGATTTTAGCTGCTATTTCTGTAGCAGACATAAATAAAATATTGTTTTGTGCCATAAGTTGAATTGGTAAAAAAGTAAAAAATAATATTTTGATAATAAGCCTCATGTTATAAAGTTTGATTTCTTTTTTTAATAAATATAACACCCACTATGATAAGCCAAACCAGCCAGAGTGTACTACCAATAAAGCCAGCCATATTCCATACAGGGAAACCTTTTATTACCGTTGCAAATAATTCAGCTTGTGCCTGCAGGTAAATAACAGAACTGATAATACCTAGCCAGTTTACCCATTTTGGCATCAGTTTTAATTTGGCAAATGATAAGGTCATCATCACTGTCCATGCAATTGTAAAAAGTTGTCCTATATGTTCGCCCAGTATCACACCGCCAAACTGGTGAATGGTTTTGAAGGAAACGATGGCAGCAGCTTTCATTGCATCGTCTGTTGCATTTACAAACGTATCGGCAAGTACAGGCACAACAAATGTCCACCTTAATAAACCAATCATTTGGACAATTAAACCAATCACTCCGATGGTCGTAGCCATGCGTACCAAGTGTGTTTTGTTTTCGAATTTTTGTCCAATCATAATATAAGCAGGTATTAAAGGAATACCAGTGATGGCGAAAGCAAACCATGTCCATATCAGAGAATTTCCGCCTTGGTGAAATTTGGTAAGGATGGTACCAGTGTCTTGTCTTAAAATGTCAGGATACTCGAAAATGATGGTTAACATTGTGTAGGGAATGAGCAATGCAATTGCACCTGAAATTAGTAAGATCCCAATTGTTTTTTCTGTTTTCATAAACCTATTTTTTAAAATCTGTATGAAATGTACTGTCATCTAATTTATATTTTCCAATATGCGGCACTACATCACCACCAAGATATAAGAAACCGTTTTGCTCTTTTACTGCACCTGCTTCGGGCATGATAATTCCTTTTGTATCAAAAAGGGACTGAAGGATTTTCCCTTCTTTAGAAATATTTAAAACCATACCAAATTGATCTGCTTTGGGCTGAAGAAAACCAGGGAGTGCATACACTAATTTTTTAATTCCGGTTTTGGTATGCATTTTATCCAAAGCATCATTGCGCTTAGTAGTAAAGCCAAGCCAGTAGCTGCCATCTTCCCTGATAGAAATTCCATTAGGAAAGCCGGGAAGATTGTCAATGAAAGTTTCTGTTTGCCCGGCCTTGCTCCCTTTTAACCAATAACGAAGCACCCTGTATTTGGTGGTTTCAACCAACAGCACATAGTCTTCATTTTTTGAAAGTACCACACCATTGCCGAAATAAGTGCCTGCAATTAAGGTGGCAACTTTCTTTTGTGCAGGGTCGTAGCAATAAAGTCCGCCTAATGGCTTCATTTCTAAAATTATCTTCCGGCCATACTTAATACTATAGCCTGATTTTTCAGAACTGCTGGAGAAATAGATTTTTCCATCGGAAGCGATATCCAATCCGTTGGGAATTAAAAATGATTTACCATTTTCATCTTTGGTTGCCAGCACCCTTACTTTTTTATCTTTACTGATACTGATTAGTCCTTCTTTATGACTAAGGGCAATCAGGTTTTCGTTTGAATCAAAATGCAAACCAGCGACCCAAGAACCAGCGTTGTAATAAATTTCAATCGTACCTGAATTATCTATTTTCAGAATCTTCCCATCGCTGAAATCAGTTGCTTTACTATGCACGCCACAATACATATTTCCTGCCTTGTCAAAAACAATGTCTTCTGGACCGAACCAGCCGTCAAGTTCAATTTTTTGAGCAGCAGTTAATTTTTCATTGAGCGCTGTGGCGCCTGCAAATACCGGTTTTGGCAAGGGTTGCCAAGCAAGTGGCTGTAATGCACAAGAGTTAAATACTAATAGTATACTAAGTGCAGCTGCAATTTGTAAGATTCCAATGGTTTTGTCGTTAGTTTTCATTTTGGTCTGTTTTTTGGATTGATAAATACCATTCCACTGTTTCTTTTACGATGTCTGATGGGTAAGTACTGTGGTTGCCGAAACGGCTTACATATTTATCATGGTTGACCAAGAATGGGTATTCCAACTGATACGCCATTTCATAAAGTTCTTTAATGAATGAATTAAATAGACCTGCGATTCTGATTATAAACTTTGGCGTAACCTGCTTTTTTATTTTTTTGTTGGTAACTACTTCAAACAGGTGTACCCATTTATCTATGCTTAATGCAGGGGCATTGGGCACATGCCATAGCTGTCCAAATGCATCATCGGCGGTACCCACATTGATCATTGCTGCTGCAAAGTCATTGATATAAGTAAAAGTGTGCGGTAAGTCGATATTGCCAAACAGCATTACTTTTTTTCCCTGGTGTATGCGGTCTAAAAAATCAGTACCGAATAGCCCTTTGTGAATGCGTGGACCAATGAAATCGGATGCTTTTACAAAAGCCACCCTCTTGCTATAGGGTTCGCCAGAGTAGAGCAGGGTAGTGATAACCTCTGCTCTTATTTTACCTTTTTTAGTTTTGGCGGAATGCGGCATTTGTTCGTTCATTTCTTTGCCCATAACATTTCCGTAGGAGTACAGGTTGTCAGCAAAGACCAGCTTTACATTGGTTTCGCTTAACGCAAACGCTAGTGCATTGGCCGTTGCTGGATAAAAATCCGCCCATTGATCATAAGGCACATCGGTACAATTAAAAATCAAATCCGACCTGCCTGCAATAGCTGCCATAGCTGTTTTGGAGGTTACATCTGCGGCTGTTAGTTGTACGTTTGCCGGAAGTGGTAAGTGCAGTTTTCCAGTTCTGTTTACCAATACAATTGGTTCCTTCGGGTTTTTATCCAATAGCAATTGCATAATGGCAAGTCCCAGTTGCCCAGTTCCCAATATTGTTTTCATATGTTTTTTTTAAAAGAAGAAGGAATAACTGATACCAGGTGTTGGATTGATTTTTACATCATGCCCATTGGCGGCTACACCAATTACCCCAATTCGTACGTTTAGCCCTTTCCAAACCATCCAACGAAAACCTGCTTCCATCGCCACAGCATTTTCATTTTTGTAATCAAGGTTCAACCCTCTTAAATACGATGCCCCTGCGTAAAAAGAAGACGGGTTTTGTTTTTTGCCAACAGGCAGAAACCATAGCGTTGCACCTGTTTTAATAAATTGGGTGGTTACGCCACTTTCAAATGCGGTAACGTAATACCCGGCATGAACAGAGACGTTCTGATGACGGTATTCTAAACCAATAGAAGGATTGCGGAATCCATTAACGCTGAATTCGTTTTTTGAAAATTTGCTTTGAGAAAAAGCAGCCGTTGATGCGAGTACACTAAGTACGATAATTAAATGTTTCATGTTTTTTGCATTTTTAATTGTTAATTAATAGTGCAAAGATTGAAACATAGGAGTTCTTTATACTAGACAAATGTCTAAAAGAGAAAATTAGCGTATTTTACCTCTTATTCTACTCAGGTGGCGTGGAGTTACGCCAAGCATAGAGGCTAAATGTTGTAGTGGTATTTGTTGCAAAAAATGGGGTTCATTGGTAAGCATTTTTTCGTATCGCTGTTCTGCCGTCAATACAATCAGGTCATAGCGACTGGCATCAATGCCACAAAGAGTGGATTCTAGTAAGCCAATATAAAAGTCCTTAAAAGCTGGAATTTCATTCAACAACATTTTTAGATCTGTTTTATTAATCATACTGATGCTGCCATCCACCAGTGCTTTTACATTCTCTAATGAAGGTGTTTCGCTAATAAAACTTAAGACCGAAGCAAAGAAAGTGTTTTCGATAGATACATAGTTGGTTCTTTCTTCCCCGTCTTGAACAACATAGTATTGAAACATACCTGTTTCTACAAAGCCCATATACC
>JAYVIN010000059.1:0-82400 GCA_043770135.1 Flavobacterium sp.
AGTAATTATTATGTGTGATGCCGATGTCGATGGTAGTCACATTTCTACTTTGATTCTAACATTTTTCTTTAGATTTATGAAAGAATTAATCGAAGAAGGACATGTGTATATTGCAGCACCTCCTTTGTATTTAGTCAAAAAAGGAAATAAAAAAGAATATGCTTGGAACGACGATCAACGCGATCAAGCCAATGCAAGAATGGGCGGTAGCGCAGGAATTCAACGTTATAAAGGTCTTGGAGAAATGAACGCAGAGCAATTGTGGGAAACTACAATGGATCCAAGTTTCAGGACTTTACGCCAAATCACAATCGAAAGTCTTGCTGAAGCAGACCGAGTTTTCTCCATGTTAATGGGAGACGAAGTACCACCACGACGAGAATTTATCGAAAAAAATGCAGTTTACGCCAACATTGATGCATAAGAAAGATTTTAGATTGCAGATTCTTGAAACTAATTTTTTACAGTAATTTGATCAAGTCCAGCCTCCCTCTCCTTCGGAGAGGGTTGGGGAGAGGAAAATAAAACAACAACAAACAAATTTATAAAAATGAAAGTTACAGTAGTAGGAGCAGGAAATGTGGGAGCATCTTGCGCAGATTCAATTTCGTATAGAGGAATTGCTAGTGAAGTAGTATTATTAGACATCAGAGAAGGTTTTGCCGAAGGGAAAGCTATGGATTTGATGCAATGCGCAACAAATACAGGTTTTAACACAGTAATCACAGGTGTTACCAATGATTATTCAAAAACAGCCAATAGCGATGTAGTGGTAATTACGTCTGGAATTCCTAGAAAACCAGGTATGACTCGTGAAGAATTGATTGGTATCAATGCTGGTATTGTAAAATCTGTGGCAGACAATGTGTTGGCACATTCGCCAAATGCGATTATTGTAGTAGTGTCAAATCCAATGGATACCATGACGTATTTGACTTTGAAAGCTACAGGTTTGCCAAAAAACAGAATTATAGGAATGGGTGGCGCTTTGGATAGCTCTCGTTTCAGATATTATTTATCAAAAGCGTTGGATAAACCATCAAATGATGTTTCTGCAATGGTTATTGGTGGTCACGGTGATACCACTATGATTCCTTTGACTCGATTGGCTTCTTATAATGGTATTCCAGTTTCTGAATTTTTATCAGAAGAAAAATTGGCTAAGGTGGCTGCAGATACTATGGTTGGTGGTGCTACACTTACAGGTTTATTAGGAACTTCTGCTTGGTATGCTCCTGGAGCTTCAGTAGCTTATTTAGTAGATAGTATTTTGAATGACCAAAAGAAAATGATTGCTTGTTCGGTAATGCTAGATGGCGAATACGGGCAAAGTGATATTTGTATTGGCGTTCCTTGTATTATAGGTAAAAACGGAATCGAAGAAATTCTAAACATTACATTAAACGATGCTGAAAAAGCGGCTTTCGCCAAAAGTGCCGATGCGGTAAGAAATATGAATGCAGACCTAAAATCGGTTTTAGCATAATAATATAGGTGTAAAAAAGAGAAGACTGCATAAGTGCAGTCTTTTTTTTGATATTAATCAATAAATAAATTGGTTAATCTTTTCGTTAATTATATATTTGCTCGGTTTAAAAAAAATAGGATCGAATTAATATCGTTAGTTTTTAAATTTAAAAACCCAGTGGAATCCTATTTTATTAAGTTTGAAACAATAAAAAGAATACATAAATTAATTAATTTTTAGTAATAATGCAGAATAAAGGACTTATTAAATTTTTCGCAATTCTATTTGCATTGGTGAGCATTTACCAACTTTCGTTCACTTTTGTTTCCAGTAAAGTAAAAAATGACGCAAAATCTTTTGCAGGAGGAAATCCGGATAAAGAATTGAAGTATTTAGATTCCATAGGGAAAGAGAAAGTATTTCTAGATTTTTTTACTTTCAATGAGGTAAAAGACAAACAAATCAACAAAGGACTTGACTTAGAGGGGGGTATCAACGTAATACTTCAAATATCAGTTAAAGATGTTTTGAAAGGATTGTCTAACAATTCTAAAAATCCAGTTTTCAATAAATCTTTGGCGGATGCCACTGCAAACCAAAAAGGAAATCAAACTTATATAGACGCTTTCTTCGAAGCTTTTGAAGCTAACGCTAAAGGAACTGTAAAATTAGCATCTCCTGATATTTTTGCCAATAGAACTTTGCAAGGCGAAGGTGGAATCGATTTCCAAATGACGGATGTCGAAGCGCAAAAAGTAATCAAAAGAAAAGTTGATGAATCTGTAGAAAGTGCTTTTGGCGTATTAAGAAAACGTATTGATAAATTTGGCGTAACCCAACCTAACATCCAAAAACTAGGAGAATCAGGAAGAATTCTAGTAGAACTTCCGGGTGCTAAAGATGTTGATAGAATTAAAAAATTATTGCAAAGTACCGCGCAATTAGAGTTTTGGGAAACCTATAAAATAGATGAAATTGGCAACTTCTTGATGGCTGCTAATGAGTCATTGAAAAAAACCGAAATTAAAAAGACGGATTCAAAAGTCGTTGTTAAAGATTCACTAAGTGCTTTGCTGACTAGTACAAAAGATTCGGCTACAGCCAAAAAAGGAAACAATCCTTTACTAGACAAAATGATTGGTCAAGGTGGTGGACCAGTTTTAGGGCTTTTCTCGCCAAAGGATACTGCTGTTGTCGGTGGTTATTTGCGACGAGCTGATATTAGAATTGCATTGGCTCCAGACCAAAAATTTGCCAAATTCGTTTGGGGAAAACCTTCTACGGTTAAAGATAAAGACGGAAAAGATATTGATGCGGTAGAATTATACGCATTAAAAGGAAACCGTGACAATGTTGCAGACATGAGTGGAGGTGTGGTAACGGACGCTTATGATACCTTTGACCAATTAGGAAAACCGGCTGTTTCGATGCAAATGAACGGTCAAGGAGCTAAAATTTGGGAAGAATTGACGGGTAGAGCTTACAATCAAAAAAGTAATATTGCGATAGTTTTAGACAATGTAGTGTATTCTGCACCTGGTGTTTCTAGCGGACCAATATCAGGCGGCCGTTCTGAAATTTCAGGCGCTTTCGAAATTACAGAAACTAAAGATTTAGCCAACGTTTTGAGAGCAGGTAAGTTACCAGCTGCTGCAGATATTATTCAATCGGATGTCGTTGGGCCTTCTTTAGGTCAAGAGGCAATTGACAATGGTACTAATTCGGCTATTTTAGGATTATTATTAGTATCACTTTGGATGATGATTTATTACGGAAGAGCGGGTTGGTATGCTAATATTGCATTGGCTGTCAATTTATTATTCATATTTGGAGTAATGGCTAGTTTTAATTTTGTGTTGACTTTGCCAGGTATTGCAGGAATTGTTTTGACCATGGGTACAGCTGTAGATGCGAATATCATAATTTATGAAAGGGCAAAAGAAGAACTTCGTTCCGGTAAAACATTGGAGGAAGCGATTAAAGCGGCTTATGGATGGAAAGGAGCCATGCGTTCTATTGTTGATGCTAACGTTACTCACGTGTTGACTGGAGCTGTTTTATTTATCTTTGGCTCAGGTCCAATAAAAGGTTTTGCTTTAACATTATTAATTGGAATTTTTACTTCCTTATTTACTTCTATTTTTATTGCAAGAATATTTTTAGATAGAAGGGTTCAACAAAATAAGCAATTATCTTTTGTAACTAATTTTTCTAAAAATTTCTTTACTAATTTCCATTTTGACTTCTTGAGAATTAAAAAATGGACATATGCTTTTTCGGCTCTAGTTACTATTGTTAGTATCATTTCATTAGCAACAAATGGTTTAGATCAAGGAGTTGATTTTGTGGGTGGAAGAACCTTTCAGATTCGTTTCGAAAAACCAGTTGGTTTAGAGCAAGTGAAGTCAGAATTGGCAAAAGTATTTGATGGTAGTGCCGAAGTTAAAGTGATTGGTAATGACAATCAATTAAAAATTACTACTAAATATAAAGTAGAAGAAAGTGGAAGTAAAGCGGATGAAGAAGTAAATAAATTATTATTTGAAAATTTGAAAAAGCATTATTCTGCTGATTTAACGTATGATAAATTTGTTAATGCTTATGACGGAAAAAATCTTGGTATCATGCAGGCTTCAAAAGTAGGACCTACCATTGCCGAGGATATTAAAACCAACGCGTATTGGGCAGTTTTAGGAGCGATGCTTATTGTAGGCTTGTATTTGGTAATTAGTTTCAGAAAATGGCAGTACAGTTTAGGTGCGATTGCAGCCGTTGTTCATGATGTTATTTTTGTATTAGGGATATATTCATTGTGCTATAAATTTATGCCATTTGGAATGGAGATTGACCAACATTTTATAGCCGCAATTCTTACCGTAATTGGATATTCTATGAATGATACTGTAATTGTATTTGATAGAGTTCGTGAATTTTTAGGAGGTACAAAAGCGAAAGGGGATTTTAATAGTATCGTAAATCAATCTATTAATAGTACCATGTCTAGAACGATTAATACCTCATTGACTATGATTTTGGTATTGTTGATTATGTTTGTTTTTGGTGGTGATTCTATTCGTGGATTTATTTTCGCTATGCTTATCGGAATCATTGTAGGAACGTATTCTTCATTGTTTATCGCAACTCCAGTTTTGTGTGATACGATGTCAGATGCAGATCATAAAAAAATTGAAGAAGCTCACAACGCATAGTATAATGCGTTTTAAATAATTAGAAAGACCCGATTCGTTCGGGTCTTTTTTTTGAAAGCGAAATTTTGTTATTTTTATTGGTTTAAATAGTATTATTTCAGAAAACACAACTTTTATAATATGACTAACAGAATAGTTTTTTTAGGGTTTTTAGTTTTTTGTTGCATTCCATTTTACGGTCAAAATTCCAAACATAAAAAAAGCATTGGCTTTTCACATGGCTTTGGAAATGAAATAAAAAACAGAAATTATAGTTATACGAACAGTTATTACAAATTTCAGTTGGTTTATGAATTAAAAGAAACTAAAAATTTCAAGTATGAATTAGTACTACAACCTGAAATAAATTTTGCAACACATCAGCTTTTGAATTTGTATTTTGTTACTCCAGAAGATCCTAATTATTTGGAAAAGAGAGAGCGATTTACAAAGTTAAAAGAAATCAATGAATATATTTTGGGTATAGGATTATGCATTCGAAAACCAATTTCAAAAACAGCTAGTGTTTATGTTATGGCAAGTATTGGACCAGCAATTATAAACAAAGAAACCGAAAGATTGTCTAAAGGTTTTACTTTTACGGATGTTTTAGCTTTAGGTTTTTCTTTGAAAGCAAATAAACTAACGTTTGATATAAGACCAAGTCTTCGACATATTTCAAATGCTGGGCTTGGTAACTCGAATGCTGGATTTAACACTAAAAATATTGAATTGGGTTTGTTTTTTTCTTTATAAAGGATGGCATTTCATCGATAATAGAATAATTTATTTTTATAAAGAGTCAAATTTTATACATTTACCTAAAATTGCTTTAATTTATGCTTAGTGCATAAGAATATTTAATTAGTGATGAAAAGACAGTTTAATGTTTACAATTATATAGCACTGATTTTAATTATACTAACGAGTAAAACTGCAAATGCACAAAAATTGCTAGACAATGGTGATTTTGAATCTGGTGGGAGTGGCGTTGGATTTTTTGTAAATAGTGCGGGTTATAGCCTTTCAACTACGCTTGGGACTAGTGTTTCTGGAAATTATTCCTTTGTAGATGATCCACAAAAGTTAAATTCTACTTTTAATGCTGGAGTTGATCACACCACTGGAACAGGAAAAATGATGGTCGTTGACGGAAGTGTAACACCTGGTCTTAATTTCTTTTGGTCAACGAAATCGTCAACTGGAGTTGGTGCTTCAGACATTCCAGGTTTTGTTATTGGTATGCGATATATCTTTAGTTATTGGATAAAATCAATTTCTAATGATGTAACAAACGTAGCGACTCAGGCTAACATAGCTTTTTTCTCTCCGGATGCTACCAGTATAGTACCATCTACACTTAATTCCTTGGCTCCATTACCAGCTCAAGGTTGGCAACAGGTTTCCTATACTTTTACTGCCACTGATGTTAACGTACTTATCCAATTAAGTAATAGTAATACCAGTGCAATTGGTAACGATTTTGCTATTGATGATATGTCTATTGTATGTGCTACTCCTCCCAATTTGATTATCAAAAATCCTGCTACAGTATGTTCGCCGTCAATGGTGGATTTAAAATTAGCAGCAGTTACTGCTACTAGTGATCCTGGAACTTTAACGTATTATAGAGATGCTGCTGCAACTATTCCCTTACCCAATCCGAATGCAGTTTCGTTAGCTAACACGTATTATATTAAAAACACAGCTTCGCTAGGTTGTGAAACTGTTCGCCCTGTGGTGGTAACTATAGATCCCCCTGTAGCATCCCCTTCAGTTATTACACCTATTACTTTATGTTTTACAGCACCAACAGCCTTGATAGCCACTCCTTCTGTGGGTCATACGCTACGATGGTATGGTACTGCCGCTATTGGAGGAACTGCTTCAAGTACACCAACTATTCCAAATGCTACTGGTGCTTATTATGTAAGTCAAACCAATGGAACTTGCGAAAGTGGGCGAGTAGCAATTCAGGCGAATTTAGTTTTTGATAATGGAGCAAAAATATCAACTTTATTTTGTAGCCCTGGACAACTTCCCGTAGCAGAAAGAAACTCCGCTGTTTTTTTTGAATGGGACAATGATCTATTAGCTCCTAACGATATTTACAGTTATTCATACACTATACAAGGCAGTACAACTGTTACTGGTACTACAACAAGTTCAAGTCTAAAAGTAAGTGGGTTGTTACCAGGACAATCTGTGAAAATTGTTATAACTTCAGTTAAATTCCCTTGTAAACCTACAGTAACCGAAACCTGTAAAGTTCCATGTCCTTTACCATTATTAAAACCTAATTTTCCTTTAATCACACAAGTTTATTGTGTAGGCAATACAATTCCAAATTTATCAAATACATCACCCACCACTGGAATAGTTGGAACTTGGTCACCAAGCAATGTAATTAGTAATGCAGCCAGCGGAACCTATACTTTTACTCCAGACCCAATATTGCATCCTTGTACCGAGACTCAAACCTTAACGGTTACTGTAAATCCTATTGCGGCTCCCACTTTTTTAAGTTTACCAACTCCAACTCTAAAAGTCTGTCAAAACTCTACGGGACAGGTTTTGCCCACCATTTCAAATGATGCAATCCCCATAAAAGGAATTTGGGGACCTTTTACTTCTATAAACACAACCATAATAGGAACAACCCCTTATACATTTATCCCTACTGCTGGTCAATGTGTGTCGTCAACACCAACTACATTGGATGTAACAGTAAACTCAATTGAAACACCAACTTTTAATTCCATACCTGCTTTTTGTGCTGGGACGCCTTCTCCTTCTTTTCCAGCCTCTACGAATATTCCACCAATTTCAGGAGTTTGGAATCCAGACAAGATTGATAATACGACAACAAAAGAATATGAGTTTACACCCATTATTACCTCACACCCATGCGCTCCAAAGATTAAAATAACCGTAACCGTCACCCAAAATGTGACTCCAACATTTGCTGTTTTGGATACTCAATGTGAGGGTACGGGTATTGTAACCTTACCCAATACTTCTACGAATACTCCAATAATTTCAGGAACTTGGACTGATTCAACAGGTACTATAATAAGCACTATTAATACCTCGATAGTGGCTGTAAATTCATTATTTTTCACTCCAAATCTTGGATCGTGTGTTATATCTCCTACAATTCCCAAAACGATAACGGTATATTCTAATGCTATTCCAACATTTAATACAGTACCTGATTTTTGTTCTGGGACACCGTCTCCTCCATTTCCAGTATCAAACGAAGGAATAACAGGAAATTGGATACCCAATACAATAAGTAATGCAACAGGAACTAAAAATTATCAATTTACTCCTGACATAAATATTTTTCCTTGCGCTCCAATACCACCTCCGTTGAGTGTAACTGTTTTACCATCAGCAACACCCAATTTTTTACCTAGTGTTCCAACTGATGTTTGTGAGGGTGCAACGCTCCCTGATTTACCAGTAGAATCAAATGACACCCCACCAATTACAGGAGTTTGGTCTGCCGTAACAGGAATAACAAATACTATTGACACCTCGATTGTAGGAACTGAAGCTTATACGTTTACTCCTGACGCCGGGCAATGTGCTACCGCTCCAGCTCCAATAGAAATAACGGTTAATCCTAGTAATACTTTGACAGGTGTAAGCTGGACAGTTACGGATGCTTTTACTGAAAATCAAATTATAACCGTTGTCGCCACTGCACCTGGTAACTATTTGTATCAATTGGATTCGGGACCTTTACAAACCAGTCCAATTTTCGAAAATGTGTCCGCTGGAACGCATACCATTACCGTAAGTGATGCTAACGGTTGCAGTACTTCCATAACAGAACCGGATATTCTAGTTATTAAACACCCAAAATATTTTACTCCCAATGGTGATGGCTTTAACGACACTTGGAAAATTACAGGTTTAACCAGTAGTTTAATTACCAAAATTTACATTTTTGATCGATATGGCAAACTTTTGAAAGAAATAGCCGCCAATGGAACGGGTTGGGATGGTACTTATTTAGGTGTTCCCTTGCCAGCCGATGATTATTGGTTTACTGTTGATTATGTTGAAGATTTCTCCCCTAAAGAATTCAAAGCTCATTTTACGTTAAAACGATAAACTATTCAGCAAACCGCTTCAATTTTGAAGCGGTTTTTTTTGTAAAAGGAAAACTATAGCTGTTTTTGTTATTGCTTGCTTAATGAGTTTAACATAAAATCTATCTCCAAAAGAGCTAAAATAAGTTTGCATTTTTTTTGTAGTTTTGCAAAAAAATAAAAATACAAAATCAATGTTATCAATCAATAATTTATCGGTTCAGTTTGGCAAAAGAATTTTATTCGACGAAGTAAATACCGTCTTTACGAATGGAAATATTTACGGAGTCATTGGAGCCAACGGAGCTGGAAAATCTACTTTTCTAAAAATTATAGCAGGCGAAATGGATCCCACTTCGGGAAACATTCATTTAGAGCCTGGCAAACGAATGTCGGTTTTGAATCAAAATCACAATAAGTTTGATGACTATACCGTGCTAGAAACGGTGATGATGGGAAACAAAATTTTGTATGATGTTAAAACCGAAATGGATGCTTTGTATTTGGATTATAATGATGCAAATGCCGATAGAATAGGGGAGTTGCAAGTTCAGTTTGAAGAAATGAATGGTTGGGGTGCCGACTCAGATGCGGCTTCCATGCTTTCTAATTTGGGAATTTCCGAGGATAATCATTATAATTCGATGAGTGATTTGGAAGGTAAAATGAAAGTGCGAGTGCTTTTGGCTCAAGCTCTTTTTGGAAATCCAGATTTATTGATTATGGATGAGCCTACCAACGATTTGGATTTTGAAACTATAGCTTGGTTAGAAAATTTCTTGGCGAATTATGAGAATACGGTTATTGTAGTTTCTCACGACAGACACTTTCTAGATGCTGTTTGTACTCATATTTCGGATATCGATTTCGGAAAGATTAATCATTATTCGGGTAATTATACTTTTTGGTATGAATCGAGCCAGTTAGCAGCCAAACAACGAGCACAACAAAACAAGAAAGCCGAAGAGAAAAAGCAAGAATTAGAAGAGTTTATCCGCCGTTTTTCTGCGAATGTGGCCAAGTCTAAACAAGCTACTTCCCGTAAAAAAATGATTTCTAAATTGAATATTTCAGAAATTAAACCCTCAAGTCGTCGCTATCCCGCTATTATTTTTGATCAAGAACGCGAAGCCGGTGATCAAATTTTAAACGTACAAAATATTAGTGCCTCTGTCGATGGAGAACTTTTGTTTAAAGGAGTTGATTTGAATATGGCAAAAGGCGATAAAATTGTACTTTTTTCTAAAGATTCTCGGGCAACTACTGCTTTTTATGAAATTTTGAATGCAAATCAAAAAACAGATTCAGGTACTTTCGATTGGGGAGTAACCACCAATCAAGCGTATTTACCGGGCGATAATCATTCGTTTTTCGAGAATGATTATACTTTGGTAGATTGGTTGCGCCAATGGGTAAAAACAGAAGAAGAACGTGACGAGGTAAATATTCGTAGTTTCTTGGGTAAAATGATTTTCTCTGGTGAAGAAGCTTTAAAAACGAGTAATGTTTTATCTGGAGGAGAAAAAGTACGTTGTATGTTGTCTAGAATGATGATGGAAAGAGCCAATGTTTTGATGCTAGACGAGCCAACAAATCACTTAGACCTAGAGTCTATCACGGCTTTTAATAATTCGTTGAAAAACTATAAAGGCTCTGTGATTTTTACCACTCACGATCATGAGTTTGCTCAGACTGTTGGAAATAGAGTAGTTGAATTGACTCCAAATGGAGCTATTGATCGCTACATGACTTTTGATGAATACTTAGATAACGAAGGCGTAAAAGAATTGAGAGCCAAGATGTACTCTTAATATAGTTTTTACTACAATAAAAAAGCCTGATAATCATTCGATTGTCAGGCTTTAAGGTTTTTGGTTAGTTATGTTTGGTTTATAGTATTTGAATTAAATATCTTCAAATTCAATATCTGTAAAAGTAGATGTTGAAGGAGTTTCATTTTCATCCTGATTTTCAACTGGGTATTCTTTTTTGAAATCTTTTTGATGTCTTTCCGAAATTACTTCTTCGCCTTTGTGGTTTAAAACATAAGAGGTCATTTCTTCTAATATTTCAGCGAAAGCGGTAAAATCTTCTTTGTACAAATATATTTTATGTTTCTTGAAATGAAATGATCCATCTGCTTCGGTAAATTTTTTACTTTCGGTAATTGTAATGTAGTAATCATCTGCTTTAGTGGATCTTACATCAAAGAAATAAGTTCTTCTTCCAGCTCGTAATACTTTTGAGAATATCTCTTCTTTTTCTAACATATCATTTTCTCTCATAATCGTTCGCTCAATTTATTTTTTTAAGTGGCTATCAAAAATCTTAAAAATATATGTATTACGCAACAATATTTACAATTCTTTTTCAGAAAGTTGCTTCAAATATAAGGAGGCATAATAGCTATTATCATTTATCAATTGATTGTGAGTGCCTTGTTCAATTATTTTTCCTTCTTCGAGGATGATAATATTGTTGGCATTTTTTGCCGAAGAAACTCGGTGACTGACTATGATTGTGGTTTTGTCTTTACAAATTTCATTTAAATTATTCAAAATAGCTTCTTCGGTTTCAGTATCAACCGCGGACAAGCAGTCGTCAAAAAGTAAAATAGGCGGATTTTTTATAATAGCTCTTGCTATGGAAACTCTTTGTTTTTGTCCGCCAGAAAGTGTAATGCCTCTTTCTCCAAGTATGGTTTCGTATTGTTTGTTAAAATTGATAATATTGTCATGCACCATGGCGCTTTTTGCGGCAGTTTCGACCTCTTCTTGACTAGCATTCTCCTTACCAAATTTGATGTTGTTTTTTATTGTATCCGAAAACAAAAAAGCATCTTGTGGTACAATACCTATATCGTTTCGTAAATCATATAAGTTTTGAGTGCTGATTTCTTTATCATCAATTGTAATAGTGCCTTCGGTGACTTCATACAATCTGGAAATTAAGGCAATAATGGTCGATTTCCCCGAACCAGTCTTCCCTAAAATAGCCAAAGTTTCTCCTTTTTTTACGTTGAAACTTACGTCTTTTAAAGCTAGAATATTGGTGTCAGAATACGTAAAACTTACCTTTTCGAAAGTAATTTCACCTTCAATATTTGATTGCTCTTGATTTTTGTTTTGAATATCGGGTTCTATTTTTAGAAATTCATTGATTCTTTTTTGCGAAGCCTCGGCTTCTTGCACCATTGACGAAATCCAGCCAATAGAAGCTACAGGCCAGGTAAGCATATTGACATACAAGATAAATTCCGCTATAGTACCAATACTTTTTATAGTTCCGTTGATGTACATTTGTCCGCCAAAATAAATTACCACTAGATTGCTTATGCCAATTAAAGCAATCATCAAAGGGCCAAAAAGTGCCTGAATTTTGGCTAAGTCCATGCTCTTATTTTTGCTTTCGTCTGCCAAATCAGTCATGTTTTTTTGATGCTGATTTTCTAAAGAATAGGCTTTTATTACTCGAATACCCGAAAAAATTTCTTGGGTGTAACTTGAAATTTTGGACAAGTATTGCTGAAAAACAGTACTTTTTTTATTGATTTCGGAACTTAGTTTAAATATCGTGTAGGACAAAATTGGTAACGGAAGTAAAGTGTATAATGTTAACTCAGGCGATACATTAAACATATATATAATTACAATTATAAACCGAATTAGAGTGTTAATCGTATACATTACCGCAGGTCCTACATACATTCTGACTTTGGAGACGTCCTCACTAATCCGACTCATTAAATCACCCGTTCGGTTTTGTTTGTAAAAATTCAATGATAGATTTTCATATTGTCTAAAAACTTCATTCTTTAAGTCAAATTCAATGTGTCGGGACATTACAATTAATGTTTGTCGCATCAAAAACGAAAGAAATCCGGCTATAATGGTTGTGATTATAATTAGTATTATATTCGAAATTAATTCTTGTGAAACACTTGACTTGGAAATGCTTTTGTTACTCAAATAATCCTCGATTATTTTGAAAGATTCACTAATCAACTTTGGAGTAAACAAAGCGAAAAATTGAACAATAATGGTAATAAAAACACCTAATAAAAAATGGTATTTATATTTGATGAAGTATTTATTTAAATAACCTAATTCTTTCATTTTTTTTGGAATTGAATCTTATTTTTTGGAAGTATAAAAAGAAATCAAAGATACACTTATTGGCAAAAAATCAACTCGTATTTTTTATGAATTCCTTCTATTTTAAAAAATGAAATTCCTACTTTTGCAAACTAATTTAATAAAAGTTCTTTCAAGGTGGTAAACAGAAGACACATTCGGGTTAAGGTAATGCAATCTATTTATGCGATGCATCAAAAAGGGACTGATACTCTAGAAAAAGAAGAGAAATTTCTTTTTCATAGTATTGACGCTATTCAAGATTTATATCTTATCATGCTTTCTTCCTTAATAGAAATTTGTAAAAAAGAAATAATCTTTTTGCAAAAATCTAGCGAAAAACATCTTGCTACTGCTCAAGAGCGTAAGCCGAATGAAAAATTTGTTAAGAATAGTGTTTTTAAAATTCTTTCCGAAAATTATTCACTTACGAAAGCTTTAGAAAGCCGAAAAATCAATAATTGGACTTTAAATGATGATTACATTTTGCTCTTACTGACGGATATAAAGAATAGCAAGTTGTATGAAAAGTACATGCTAAATACAACTAATACATTCGAAGAAGACAAAGAATTTATTGTTAATTTGTTTTCAGACGTTATTGTCCCAAACGAAAAATTGTATGACTATTTGGAAGACAATAAGTTAACTTGGGTTGATGATATTCCTTTGGTAAATACGCATATCATAAAACAATTGAATGCGATAAAGCCAGTTGAAGACGGTAATTTCAGAGTTCCTAAATTATATAAAGATAGCGAAGATCAAAATTTTGTTCAAGAATTGTTTAGGAAAACAGTCTTGAACGAACAAGAATTTGCTAAAGAATATGTAGACAAAACCACCAATTGGGATAGCGAGCGAATTGCCGAAATAGATACTATAATTCTTAAAATGGCCATCTGCGAATTTTTGAAATTTCCTTCTATTCCTGTCAAAGTAACCTTAAATGAGTATTTAGAATTAGCCAAAGAATATTCTACACCAAAAAGCAGTATTTTTATCAATGGTATTTTAGATAACATTGTAAAAGAGTTAAATGCCAATAATAGAATCCAAAAAGTGGGTCGTGGATTAATGTAAAAATAAATATAAACAAAAAAACAATAAATAATGGAACAGTTAAATCAATTTGCCCCTTTTCTACTAATGTTTGTGGTAATCTATTTTTTTATGATTAGACCTCAACAAAAAAGAGCCAAACAAGAAAAAGAATTTGAAAGTGCCTTAAAAGTGGGCGACAGAGTTATCACAAAAAGTGGTCTCCATGGAAAAATAGCCGAGTTGGCAGACACTACTGTTGTCATAGAAACTATGGCTGGAAAATTAAAAATTGAGCGTTCCGCTATTTCTATGGAAATGAGTGCTGCTTTGGATAAAAAGTAATCCGATTTTTTTGGATATTTTTTTAAAAATTTATTCTCCAAATTAAAAAACCGATTTGAAAATTCCAAATCGGTTTTTATAAACTTCGTACCTCTAACTTCAAACCTACAAGTGTATCACTTCTCCGTAAGCATCAGCCACAGCTTCCATAACGGCTTCGCTCATTGTTGGATGCGGGTGAATTGTTTTTAGGATTTCATGACCTGTAGTTTCTAATTTTCTGGCTACAACAGCTTCGGCTATCATATCGGTAACTCCAGCACCAATCATGTGACAACCTAACCATTCGCCATATTTGGCATCAAAAATTACTTTTACAAATCCATCAGGGGTTCCAGATGCTTTCGCTTTTCCAGAGGCTGAAAATGGGAATTTTCCAATTTTCAATTCGTACCCTTTTTCTCTAGCTTGTTTTTCGGTTAAACCTACAGAAGCAATTTCTGGTGTTGCATACGTACAACCCGGAATATTTCCGTAATCTATTGGGTCTACATGAAGGCCAGCAATTTTTTCTACACAGTTGATTCCTTCGGCAGAGGCAACATGAGCTAATGCTTGTCCAGGAGTTACATCACCTATGGCATAATATCCAGGAATATTAGTTTGATTGTAGGCGTTTACCAAAATTTTGTCTTTGTCAACTGCAATTCCTACTTCTTCCAATCCAATGTTTTCGATATTGGTTTTGATACCAACAGCAGATAATAAAATATCAGCTTCTAGAATTTCTTCTCCTTTGGCAGTTTTCACGAAAGCTTTTACTCCTTTTCCAGAAGTATCGATTCTTTCAACAGAAGAATTAGTCATAATTTTTACTCCTGCTTTTTTCATAGAGCGTTCCATTTGTTTCGAAATATCTTCGTCTTCCACTGGAACTATATTTGGCATAAATTCAACAACAGTAACTTCTGTACCCATTGAATTATAGAAATGTGCAAACTCAACTCCAATGGCTCCAGAACCAACAATAATCATCGATTTTGGTTGTGTTGGCAATGTCATAGCTAATCTATATCCAATTACTTTGACACCGTCTTGTGGCAAACTTGGCAATTCACGTGAACGAGCGCCAGTGGCAATGATAATATGATCTGCACTGTACTCAGTAACTTTTCCATCAGCAGCAGTCACATCTAATTTTTTGCCTGGTTTTAATTTTCCAAAACCATCAATAACGTCAATTTTATTTTTTTTCATCAGGAAATTAACTCCTTTGCTCATTCCGTCAGCTACACTTCTGCTGCGTTGCACCACAGCTGAAAAGTCTTTATCAAAGGACGAAACAGTCAAACCATAATCCGATGCATGTTTAAGGTAATCAAATACTTGTGCTGATTTAAGTAAAGCTTTAGTTGGAATACATCCCCAATTCAAACAAACTCCACCAAGGCTTTCTTTTTCGATTACGGCCACTTTAAAACCTAATTGCGAAGCTCTAATGGCTGTAACATATCCGCCTGGACCACTTCCTAAAACTATAATATCGTATTTCATTATGGATTATTTTATTAATTAATTTCAGTTGGCAAAATTAAGTATTTATTTGATTAAAGAAAAAAGTTTAGTGTTTAAACTTTATTAGATAGCACAGAATGTTAATTTTAAAAATTTGTCCCGATGTTTTTTTATAAATAATTTCTACTTAAGTTGTATGACATGTAGTTTTTGTTATTTTTGAAATCAAGATAACAGAAAAAATAGTTCAATAAGTTTTAAAAAAGTATTTTATGACGCATGACAACAATAAATCCAACGGGGTTCTTTTGCAAGAACTACAGGATTTACGTAGGGAGAATGATGAATTAAAAAAAAACATTGTTTCTAATGGATTAAAAAATAACAAAACGAAAGATCTTGTTACCGATAACATATCAGAACACAAGAAATCAGAGGAAATGTTTACCGATGTTAATGAACGTCTCAATAGTCTTATTGAGGCAATTCCAGATTGTATCTTTTTTAAAGATGGCAGTGGTAAATTACTTGTAACCAATGAACCTGCCAAGGAATTGTTTAAACTTAAAGACTTTGATTGGTTTGGGAAAACCGACTTGGAAATGGCTGATGAAAGACCTGAACTTTCATCTGCACACAAACAATGTTACATAGATGATGAGTTGGCATGGCAAGAAGCTAAATTATCCACGTTTGATGAGTTTGTTGCTGATGACAAAGGAATTATTCATCAATTTGAGGTGCGTAAAATGCCCTTGTTTTATCCTGATGGAAACCGTAAAGGTTTAGTTATAACAGCTTCAAACATTACCGAAAAGCAAAAAATATTGTTAAAATTAAGTGAAGGTGAGAAACAATATCGCAATCTTATATCAGAGTTGCCAGATGTCGTGATTATTCATAAAAACGGGATTATTTTATATGTAAATCACGCGGCATCAGAAGCGACAGGATATTCTGCTGAAGAACTAATTGGAGCTAATATGCTGGGGTTTATTGAAGAGAGTCATAGAGAAATCGCTATGTATAATATGGCTCGAAGAGCAATGGGTGAAATTGTTGGGGATTATGAGATAAATATGATTAGCAAGTCAGGTGATGTTAAAACAGGTATAATTAGGACAACCACAACAGAATTTAATGGAGAAGATGCTATTCTTATTATTTTAATTGATATAACAGAACGACTTCAAGCAGAGAATAACCTTTTAATCGCCAAGGAAAAAGCAGAAGAAAGTGATCGTCTTAAATTAGCTTTTCTGGCTAATATGAGTCATGAAATTAGAACGCCAATGAACGGAATTTTAGGTTTTTCTAATTTACTTAAAGATCCTAGTATTTCTAGAAAAGATCAAAAACAGTACATTGAAATCATAGAAAAAAGTGGAGTCAGAATGCTGAATATTATTAATGACATAGTTGATATTTCGAAAATTGAATCCAATCAAATGGAAGTATTTGTTTCAAGAACAAATATTAATGAGCAAGTTGAATATATTTATAATTTCTTCAAACCTGAAGTGGCAAGCAAAGGAATTAATCTTAATTATAAAAACGGACTATCCCTAAACAATGCTTTCATAAAAACAGATAGAGAAAAAATTTATGCCATTTTAACCAATTTGGTTAAAAATGCTATAAAATTTTGTGACACAGGACTAATAGAGTTAGGTTATACTACTAAAAAGAATGGTAAATCTGAAGAACTTGAATTTTTTGTAAAAGACACTGGTATTGGGATTCAAAAAGATAAACAGGGGTTGATATTTGACCGTTTTATACAAGCGGATATTTCAGACAAAAGAACTTTTCAGGGTGCTGGTTTGGGTTTATCCATCTCAAAAGCCTATGTAGAAATGTTAGGAGGGAAAATTTGGGTGGAAAGTGAAATTGGAATCGGATCCATATTTTATTTTACCATTCCTTACATTACCATTGAAAATGTAGATACTGATTTTGAAGAAAGTATTTTAATAAAAGAAGTCGAAAACAGAAAGTTGAAAATAGTAATTGCAGAAGACGACGCCATATCCAAACTTTTAATTTCTAAAGCAATTTCAAAATACAGTAAAGAAATTATAACGGTCAGTACTGGAGCTGATGCAGTAAAGGCTTGTCGCAACAATTCAGACATTGATTTAGTGTTAATGGATATTAATATGCCTATTATGAATGGATATGAAGCAACCGAGCAGATTCGAAAGTTTAATAAAAATGTTATTATTATTGCTCAAACAGCAAATGCACTGAGTAATGATAAAATCAATGCCATGGATTCAGGATGCAATGATTATATATCTAAACCAGTTAATATGATTGCCTTGAACGATTTAATCAATAAGTATTTTAAATAAAATCAAGAATTATAAATCGTTATTTACTTTAGCTTCATACATCGAAAATAGCATTGCTATAATTCTATAACTGCAAACTGTGAGTCATAAAGGTTTTTATAATAACCATTTTCTCTGTTTATCAATTCATTATGTGTTCCTTCCTCAACTATTAGACCTTTATCCATAACCACAATTTTATCAGCATTGATTATTGTTGCCAGTCGATGGGCAATCACAATTGAAGTTCTTCCTCTAGTTATAGTTTGAGTAGCCTTCTGAATTAATTCTTCGGAATAGGTGTCAATTGATGATGTTGCTTCGTCTAAAATCAAAATGCTAGGATTACTCATGAATGCTCGCAGAAAAGCAATAAGTTGTCGCTGTCCCGAAGATAGCATAACGCCACGTTCTTTTACATCAAAATCATAATTATCAGGTAAACTCATAATAAATTCGTGTACCCCAATTTTTTGGGCAGCTTCCACAACTTCTTCACGAGAAATAGCTGGATTATTCAGTGTAATATTATTGAAAATCGTGTCAGCAAAAAGGAAAACATCCTGCAAAACTACTGCTATTTGTCTACGAAGAGAACTTAAAGTATAGTTTTCGATGTTTTTATCATCAATACAAATGCTTCCGCTATTGATTTCATAAAAACGATTCATCAAGTTAATAATGGTCGATTTTCCAGCACCAGTTGCGCCAACAATAGCAATGGTTTCACCTGCGGTTACGGATAAATTAATCCCTTTTATGACTTCTTCATTTGGTATATATCCAAAACAAACATTTTTGAAATGGATATTTCCTTTAAAAATGGGCGCTTCAACTACTCCAGTATCTTGAATTTGATCTTGGGTATCTAGAATATCAAAAACGCGATTGGCGGCAATCATTCCGAGTTGCATCTCATTAAATTTATCGGCAATTTGCCGTAACGGAGTGAACAACATAGCGATAAACATGGTGTATGCTGTCATTTGTCCTAAAGTGGTAAAGGGATCACCATTTAAAATTTGAAAACCACCATACAAAACTATAAAACCCAGAGTTAGAGATGAAATAATATCGGCTATCGGAAAAAAAATAGAGTTGTATAAAATGGTTTTGACCCAAGCTTTCTTATGCTTTTCGTTGATAGATTTGAATTTTTCATATTCAATATCCTCTCTATTAAATAATTGTACAATTTTCATTCCCGTAATTCTCTCTTGAACAAATGAGTTCATATTAGCAATTTGCGATCTCACTTCTTCAAAGGCTACTTGCATTTTGCGTTGAAATATTCGAGTAATAAAAACCAATATTGGCATAGCAACTATAACTATTAGGGAAAGTTGCCAATTCATAAAAAACATAATTACTAAACAGACTGCCATTTTCATCATATCACTAGCAATCATAAATAAACCTTGACTAAAGATACGGGCGATTTGCTCAATATCAGAAACTGAACGTGTAACCAATTGTCCTACTGGAGCATGGTCAAAATACTTCATTCGGAAACTAAGCATGTGTTTGAAAAGTTTGATTCGAATGTCTTTAACAATATCTTGACCGAGCCAATTGGCCCAATACACAAAGAAAAATTGTGAAATAACCTCCAATAACAAGGTAATCCCCATGATGGCTACATAAAAAAGTAAACCATAATTGTCTTTGGGTTTGATGTAAGTATCAACAGTTCCTTGTAAAATCAAAGGGCGAATTGCTGCAAAAACAGATAAGAAAACAGCAAAAGCAAATACACCATTAAACCTCACTTGATACGGTTTTGTGTATTTTAAAATTCGTTTAAATACCTTATAATCAAATACTTTTGCTTTCATTGTTATTGTGAGGCAACCTTAGTATTAAAATTGCAGAGTTTTAAAAATTATTTTTTGTTTTTGCTCTATCAATCTATATAATCATAATCAATTTTGGTCAAATACAATCCGTGGGCAGGAACTGAAAATCCCGCTCTGTCTCGGTTTTTACTTCGAATGATTTCCTCGAAATCATACAATGTAATTTTATTTAAGCCAACATTTACCAATGTTCCTACAATGGCACGTACCATATTTCTAAGGAATCGATTAGCCGAAATGGTAAATATAAGATTATTGTTTTCTTGTTTGGTTGCGCCTTGTGTTGCTTCGAATTGTGTCCAATGTACTTCAAAAATGGTACAATCAAACGTATTTACATCGGTATTTACTTTCGAAAAACATTGAAAATCAGTGTGGTTGAGTAATAATTTGGCGGCTTGATTCATTAATTCAACATCTAATTTTTGGTGAAAATACCAGCTTTGTTCTTCTAAAAAAGCATCTTTAAAACTGTTGATGTGGTATTGGTAGGTTCTTTTTGTGGCGTCGAAACGGGAATGTGCTTGGTCATGAACTGGAATTATTTTATAAATAACAACATCTTTAGGAAGATAGGAATTGAGTTTGTGAACGATACTTTGACAATCAATAAGAGATTCGAAGTCAAAATGAGCAAACATTTCTTTGGCGTGAACACCAGTATCGGTGCGGCCAGCCCCCATTAAATTAATTTCGGAATTAAATAATACTGAAAAGGCTTTATTCAAAGTTTCTTGAACAGAGGAAGCATTCGGTTGGTATTGCCATCCGTGATAATTGGTTCCGTTGTACGCTAATTTTATAAAATACCTCAATTTAGATTTCAGATTTGCTTCGCCGTTCGCTATCGCTCGGGTCAGATTTCAGATTTGATTACAAATAGAAACCAATTTTTAAAATGCAAATTTACAAAGATTGTCTATCTTATTGGCTATGTTTTATTTCAAAGTTTTATCTAATCGTTAATCTTTTCCCGATTCTCTAGGATAAAATAATAACTTTGTTTTTTTTTAATTTTTTGTATCAAAAAATCGAATAAATAATAGTAACTACGTGTCTTAGCGCCTTTGCGGCTAATAAATATGAAAAAAATTCTTTTGCTCTCTGATACACACAGTCATATTGACGATGTTATATTAAAATACGTAAATCAAGCCGATGAAATTTGGCATGCGGGTGATATCGGAGATTTAAGCGTTACTGATACTATCAAGCAATTGAAACCACTGCGGTGTGTTTACGGTAATATTGATGATGACAAAGCCCGAATGGAATTTCCGCTGAACCATCGTTTTATGTGCGAAGATGTTGCTGTTTGGATCACTCACATTGGTGGATATCCTGGCAAATACAATCCTGCAATAAGAGCCGAAATGACTGCAAATCCACCAAAATTGTTTATTAGTGGGCATTCGCATATTCTAAAAGTAATTTTTGATAAAAAACACAATCTATTGCACATGAATCCGGGTGCTGCAGGAAAAAGTGGTTTTCATCAAGTGCGAACTATGCTGCGTTTCGTGATTGATGGCGATAAAATAAAAGATTTGGAAATTATAGAAATAGGGAAGAAGTAGTGTTTAGTGATCAGTTTTTCAGTGATCAGTTTTCAGTCTCAGTATTCCATTCAATGTTTACATAAAATGCAACGACTATGTTTTTCCAGTTTCGGCTCCCTCTCCTTTAGATAGGGTTGGGGTGAGTAACAAAAAAACCCGAACTTTCATTCGGGTTTCCTTCGCACTAATAAACTAAGATTATAGGATTATCTCAATCTATCCACAGATTTTACAAGATCTTCATCCTTCTTGATGGCCTTATTAGCCAAAGCTAATAATACGATAGCAACAATAGGTAGAAACATCCCAATACCTTTCTCAGAAACAGCTAGTGTTTCTCCAGATACATTTAGCGAACGATAAACAAACAAGCCTAATAAAATTAAATTTAAAATTATATTCAATCTGCCAATTACAAATTGATTTTGTCTTTTGTTATATGAAATGATACTCAACAAAGATAATGTTGTGCTTAATCCTAATAAAACAACATACACTTGATTTTGCATAAAATAAAAATTTTTTGCATTTTCTAAAATCCATAACGGAATAAAAAAGGGCAAAACACCAGTAGTTACTAGAGCAAGAAATAAATATACCGTTTGAATTCTTTGTAACATAGTTTCAATTTCTTTAGCAAAAATATATTTTCTTTTTTAAAAATGCTATTGTATGATAAAAATTTATTCGTATTATTGCATAACAAATCCGTAAGTACTTCATTCTTCGGTCAATTCACAAACAAAAATTCACCACAAAATTTCCCAGAATCCCCAATTTAATTAAAATCATAGAACATTTATGTTTGACATTTCTGTATTAAAAGAAATGAAGCTTTCTGAGCTTCAAGAAATTGCTAAAGCAACCAAAACCATAAAATTTAACGGAGTAAAAAAGGACATTTTGATAAGCCAAATCTTGGAACTTCAATCAAAAAGTTCAGAATCATCTTCGGAATCTTTATCGGAAGACGACAAACCTAAAAGAGCTAGAATTGTTGCTCCAAAAAAAGTAGCTATTCAAAAAAATGCTTCGAATTCTCTTTTTTTAGATGAAGAAATTGTTGTAAAACCAATTGTTCTAGAAGCAACTATCGAAAGTCTTGTTGAAGTTGAAACCGAAAATAGAGTAGGCAAGGTTATAAAATTTAATAAATCTGCTTATGAAAAGAAAATGGCTTTGCAAAAGCAAAAAGAAGAGGCAACATTAACTAATGGCGAAAATGAATCTGCCGAAGTAAGTGAGCCAAGTATAGAAACACAAACTGCCGAGAATACAGCAACTAGTGTTCCTGTAAAAAAAATAAATCCCAATCAATTAAATAAACAAAACGGAAATCCGAACCAAAACGGACTCGAAGCACAGCCGAATAGGGCACAGCCAAACGGAAATACTAATCCAAATTTTAAGAATAAGAAAAATAATTTTAGAGATTCAGATTTTGAATTTGATGGAATAATCGAAAGTGAAGGCGTTCTCGAAATGATGCCTGATGGCTACGGTTTTCTTCGTTCATCGGATTATAATTATCTAGCTTCGCCAGATGATATTTATTTATCGACTTCACAAATTAGATTATTCGGTTTGAAAACTGGAGATACGGTAAAAGGGGTAGTTCGTCCACCAAAAGAAGGCGAAAAGTTTTTTCCTTTGGTTCGAGTTTTAAAAATAAACGGTCACGATCCGCAAGTAGTTCGTGATAGAGTTTCTTTCGAACATTTAACACCTGTTTTTCCATCCGAAAAATTTAAATTGGCCGAAAGGCAAAGTACTATTTCAACCCGAATTATAGACTTGTTTTCTCCTATTGGAAAAGGACAACGTGGAATGATTGTGGCACAGCCAAAAACAGGTAAAACTATGCTGCTAAAAGACATAGCCAATGCCATTGCAGCCAATCATCCTGAGGTGTATTTAATTGTTTTATTGATTGATGAACGCCCAGAAGAGGTTACCGATATGCAACGGAGTGTTCGTGGCGAAGTAATCGCATCGACTTTCGATAGAGAGCCGCAAGAACACGTAAAGATTGCTAATATTGTTTTAGAAAAAGCAAAACGTTTGGTCGAATGTGGTCACGATGTAGTGATTCTTTTGGATTCGATTACTCGTTTGGCAAGAGCTTATAATACGGTGCAACCCGCATCGGGTAAGGTATTGAGTGGTGGTGTTGATGCCAATGCTTTACAAAAACCAAAACGCTTTTTTGGAGCGGCTCGAAATGTGGAGAATGGTGGTTCCTTGAGTATCATTGCCACAGCACTTACAGAAACAGGTTCGAAAATGGATGAAGTTATTTTTGAAGAATTCAAAGGTACTGGTAATATGGAATTGCAGTTGGATCGTAAAATTGCCAACAAACGTATTTTTCCAGCAATTGATTTGACTTCCTCGAGTACAAGACGTGATGATTTATTGCTAGACGCAAAAACTTTGCAAAGAATGTGGATTATGCGAAAATACCTTTCGGATATGAATCCAGTTGAAGCTATGGATTTTATTAATGATCGTTTCAAGAAAACCAAAAATAACGAAGAGTTTTTGATTTCTATGAATGATTAGGAGAGTTTAAAAAGACTTAATTTCAAAAAAAATCCCATTTCTTTTGTTGAAATGGGATTTTCTTTATTAAAGGGTTATAGCAATGGGCAACGAAATTTGATTCTTTAGTAAATCTTCGAATGTTTCGTGCGCTCTTATCAAATGACCTTCTCCGTTGAGCCACAATACTTCGGCTGGTTTGTATCTTGAATTGTAGTTAGAAGCCATCGAAAAGCAGTAAGCTCCAGCATTTCTAAAGCTAAGAATATCTCCCTCTTTAATTTCGCCAATTTTACGATTGTTTGCAAAAGTGTCTGTTTCGCAAATATATCCTACTACAGAGTAAAAACGCTCTTTTCCTTTTGGGTGCGAAATGTTTTCGATATGATGTTGAGAACCATAAAACATAGGACGGATTAGGTGATTAAAACCACTATCAATTCCAGCAAAAACAGTAGATGTTGTTTGTTTTACCACATTCACTTTTGCCAAGAAATAACCCGCTTCGCTTACCAAGAATTTCCCAGGTTCGAAAATTAAGGTCAAATCTTTGCCATATTCTTTACAAAAAGCATTAAATCTTTTGGATAATTTTCTGCCTAATTCTTCAATATCAGTTTCGACATCGTCTTTTTTGTAGGGCACTTTGAAACCACTTCCGAAATCTAAAAACTCAAGGTTTTTGAAACTTCTGGCAGCATCAAACAAAATTTCTGCAGCATATAAGAATACTTCGATATCTAAAATATCAGAACCCGTGTGCATATGAATTCCAACAATATGCATTTTTGTATTTTCGACAATACGCACTAAATGTGGTAATTGATGAACTGAAATACCAAATTTACTATCAATATGACCTACAGAAATATTGGCATTTCCGCCAGCCATTACGTGAGGATTGATTCTGATACAAACAGGGACGTTTGGATGTTTGGTACCAAACTGTTCTAATATTGATAAATTATCAATATTGATTTGCACTCCCATTGCCGAAACTTCTTCGATTTCTTCTAGAGAAACACCGTTTGGTGTAAAGAATATTTGATCTGGCGAATAGCCAGCGTGAAGTCCTAGTTGTACTTCTTGAATAGAAACCGCATCCAAACACGATCCCATTTCTCTCAATAATTGAAGAATGGCAACGTTAGACAAGGCTTTCATGGCATAATTGATGCGCAATTTTTCTACTTTAGAAAATGCATTTGTTAATCTTTTATATTGGGATTCGATTTTTGCCGCGTCATATACATATAAAGGGCTACCAAATTGTTCTGCTAATTGTACTAATTCTTTAGGTTGCATTTTTATTTTTTTACAAATTTATTACTCTTAATCCATACTTACAAGTCGAAAACTGAAAACTAACAAATTATAACAAATTGTTTGAAAACAAACTTTATAGATAATTTTTTAATTGTTTTAAACAAAAAAGCCCCTGATTTTTTTTAATACCAAACATTATTATGTTTTAATCCAGTTTTACAACAAAGTTTTTCACGCTGTAAAGCGTCCCTACTCTCGTGCGTTGCGACTCCTACGGAGTGACAGATAGTCTTTATTTTGGACTATTATATAGGTGTTTTTGGTATAAGATTCTTGTGATTAGTTCAATTTCAATTAAACTCTACCAAATCAAAGCTGTATTGGTTTGTTGCCGCTGAAAACAGTTATCTTTTATGGCTTTAATTTCGAGATTTCAATATCTAAATCGGAAAGGTATTTTTTATCCTGTTCTATTCGGAATTGTTCGTATTCAGAATGTGCTTTTTCTACGGCTTTTTCGCGCGTAATACTTCCTGCATTGGGCAATACATCAAGACTATTGCTTTCTAAAAACTTGTTGGTGCGCTCTAGCCAGTCGTTCATATTCATTAACTGATTTCGTCTTGCTTGAAATTCAGCCAAATCCAAGTAAGCACTGACCAATAAATTCAAATCGCCAATTTCGTTTTCTTGCAAATAATTTTTGGCTATCGTAACATCACTTTTCAAGACCTTACCTTCAGGAGCATTTTTCCAAGTGGTTAGTCCCATAAAATCTTTCTCTTTATCTACTCTATTATACACTATTTCGGAGGCAGTTTGACCCGTAATGGCAAAATGCAATTTGTTTTGCACCATTTTATAAAACAGTTTTGCTGCTTCGGAATCTTTACTATAATCGGCACTGCATTGTTGAAATATATCGCCTAGTTTTTGATACACTCTGCGTTCGCTGGCACGAATTTCCCTAATGCGTTCGAGCAACTCGTCGAAATAATCTTTACCAAAAGGTTTGCCGTTTTTGAGCATTTCATCATTCAAGACAAAACCTTTGATGATAAATTCTTTTAGGGTTTGTGTTGCCCAAATTCGGAATTTAGTGGCTTGTTTGGAGTTTACTCTATAACCAACAGCAATAATAGCATCGAGGTTGTAAAAAGTAGTTAAGTAGCTTTTATTGTCAGATGCAGTTGTTTCCATTTTGGAAACAACTGCATTTTCATCGAGTTCGCCCGATTCAAAAATATTTTTTAAATGCTTACTAATTGCGGGTACTTCAACTCCAAATAGCTGTGCAATTAATTTTTGTGAAAGCCAAAAATTATCGTCTTTGTAGGTAACGCTAAGTTTTATTTTGCCTTCTTGGGTTTGATAAATAAGTATTTCGCCAGTATTCATTCTTTATGAATTTAGGTTTGGTTTGTTGGTTTGGTCATTTTAGAAACTGCTGCGTTGTGATGTAAATGTATAAAAAAAGCGGCACTAAGACCGCTTCATTTTAACTTCTTTTAATCCAACCTCTACCTTCACTGGTGGAATAGTACAAGCCTTTTGATGTTGTTCCTAAAATTTCTTTGCCGTTGTCTGTCAAATCTAAGAATTCACCGTAAATCGAAGTAAGAGAGCATCCAATCCAACTTCTTCCTTGATTATTCGAATATTCAATTTTTGTTTTCTTTGTGGGGTTAATTCGAATCATTTCTTTTCCCCTTACAATCATTTGTGCCATAATAGTATATGTTTTTAGTTTGCCTACTGTTTTTGGTTTTCGGCTTTCCCAATACCGCAAAGAAAATAGTGGAGTGTGCCAAAATGTGACGGGATGATTTTTTTGTTCAAAAGATATTTTTTTCTTTTTGAATGATAAAAATTTTTTCGTTTTTGGTAATCCTTCTAATTTTATCTCAAATTAATTTTTTGATTTTTCAGAATCGGATAAAATTAGGGTAACTGCTAGAGCTTTACCAAGATTTTTATCTTCGTTTACATTCATAACAATATCAGTTGTATATCCTGATTTTTCTTGAATATAATCGTTGATTTCTCCAATTTCATCCAAATTAATTTCGATAGTATTGGAAGAGATTAATAATAAAATAGATGTAGTGTTTTCAAATATTTTATTTTTAAATAAAACTGATGAAAGTGCCAGTTCAATAGCCTTTTTCGCCCTATTTTTACCTGAAACAACCGCAAAACCGACTAATAATGGTTTACTTTCGTCTAATTCAGATTGTATCTCGTTCTTCGCTAAAAAGCCCCTTTTCTCAATGAATTCTTTTATAAATGAAGAACTTATACTTTTTAGATTATCCTCGCTAAATGCCTTTGGATGACTCTCAATAACCATAGATGTCGCAAATTTATTCTTGATTTTTTTGCTATTACTCCTAGTATTATGTTTTTTATAGAGCAAAGAAAATAAGTCATAATTCCAAACAACGTCTTTGAGAATATATTTTTTTCTTAAATGAAATATTGTTTTATTTCTACATAGATTTTTAAGGTGCAAAAAGTCTTTTATGGTTGTATCATCCGTCCTTGCCAAAGACATAAAAAACAAAGCCAAATAATCGATGTGTTTTATGAGCATATTTTCAAATTCAACTATTGATTGTTTTGTGGTATCAAAAGAAACAATGTGAAAATTATTTTTTGTTATTAAAGCTTCATATTCTTCCTTTTCAAAACCAGAAAAAATTATGACAGCAATACAAATGTCAGCATTTGAGATTTCTATTGAATGTGCTTTTGGAATGACAACAAGATTGTCGTGTTCCTTGAAATCAATCATATAGACTAAAGTTTTTTTTATCACTTCATTTTTTAAATTGTCCAGTAAAATGCAGTTTTCTATTCTTGAATATTCAAATTCCATAATAATTAAATTTTTAATTTTGCCTACTCTAGGTGGTTTTCGGCTTTCCCAAAAGACGAATTTAGTGGGAGAGTAAGCCAAAAGACGGCAGAGTGAAAAGATTTTATTTTTTGGATTTATTTTTAATCCGTCATAAATTGGCAGTTCGCCAGCTTATATTTGAATAAAAAACAAAAATGAGAAAAATCACTGTCCAAAAGCAAAGTTTTAAAAGCCAATTCTGGTTGAAAATTGCAAAAGTTTTACTGGTTTTAAATGGTGTCAAAGTGGTTGATACCGAACAAATCAATGTGCTTTTTTCTCAAATCAAAAGTGAAGATGATGTTGTAATAAAGAAACTGCAACAAGGCACACTAACTCTTGATATTGTCGTAGCTATCAACTGCAATTATCAATCTCATTTTTTTGATTTCAAATTCATAAAAATAGGAAACGAAGCCCTTTTAAAATCAGCCAGTAGATTTGAAACTCCATTAACTACAAAGAAAATTAGCTTGATTGAATGGTGGATTCGGCAAGATATTTTGGCTGCAGTTTAAAATTATTTTATTGTTGTAAAATGCTGGTATGTAACTATTACTTCTACCCAAACACTATCGATATTGCATAAATCAAACCAAGTCAAACCGGTGTTGTCATTCAAATGATGAAAACTGTAACAGTGATTCATTTTGGGCATTGTTGCTTTAAGGATTGGGTGGTTAAAATCGAGTTCGGTGTAGGTTGCTGTTTCTTGAAATTCCATAAAATTACATTCTGTTTCAAAGAAAGTGTTTCCGTCTATAGAAGGATCAAATTTTTTGTAGTAGTTGTCGTTCAAGCATTCTATGATTATTTCTATCTCGTAGTCGTCTATAAATTTGCTAGAAACCAATTCTGTGCATTGGTTTTGAATGTTTTTATACAAGCCAAATATCCTTTTTTCTTGTTCAAGGAGTTTTTGGTTCAAGAGCAATAATTTTTCACAAACAGCGGGCGTAAATTCAAACACAACTTTTACATATTTGTTTCTTTCTGACAAATCCATTTGCTCTTCGATGGTAATTTCTCTGCTATTTTTTTGAATAATTTTACTAAAACGGATTTCTCTTTTGCTGTTAAGTTTCATCTTTTTTTTGACAAAGTTAGAAGGGTGGAATGCCAAAAGGAGGCGGAATGTTTTGTAAAAAAAAAACGACACTTGGGTGGGAGTGTCGTTTTGAAGTTGTTATAGTTTTTATTTTTTTATTTTATATTTCCATTCATTCACGGAATTTATTATGTAATCACAATAAATTTCTTTATTTTTTCTAGCATTTGGATGAAAAGCATCTACTACTATTATTGTAGAATTTTGATATTTTGACATTCCTGAAAGTTCATTTTTTTCAAATTCTAAATTTTCAAAAATACTTTTTATGTCAACTCCAATATATTCAAAGGTATTACCACAAATAATAACATCTGGTTCGTAAAGTTTAATTTGGCTTAACAATAAACTTTTGTTTTTTGAATGATATTCGTGTATTTCATTATTAAATGCAACACTCTCGCCTGGAGTTTTTTTTACGTTTACAAAAGCTATTGATTGCAAAATATCTATTATCTCTGGATTATCATTTGTATATGGTATTTGTCCCCATTTTTGATTGTTCAAAATACCAAATGAAACATATATAATCGGATTAAATGTTCCTGCCCAACCATATTTAGTTCCGGATTCTGTTTTTAAATTTCCTATTTCATCTCGCCAATGTAGTTCTTCTGTACTATTTGGTTCTTTCAAAATCCACATTATTTTTAGTTCCGAATCTAAATATTTATCAATATTAATTATTCCGTCTTTAAAAGCAATTCTGCCATCAGAACCAATAATTTTATCAATTTCTTTATCTAATTCTTCCTGCAATTTCTCTAATTCTATTTTTTTGTTTTCCATAAAATTTATTTATTAATTTCTTTTAAACTCTTCAAATACAACTCCGCACAAGCTCGAGCATCGCTCAACGCATCGTGATGGTTCAGCTGTATGTTAAATTCTTTGCACAAGTTAGCCAAATTAGACTTGTAAATTTTATAGGTACAAAATTTATTGTAGTGTGGAATCAATAAACCATAATGCAAAAGAGTATTATCCAATACAGGGAAATCAAAGCCAAAACCATTGTGTGCCACTACGTTTTGGTTTTCGATATATGGTGCAATTTGATGCCAAATTTGGGCGAAAGTCGGAGCATTTACAGTGTCTTTTGCAGCAATTCCGTGAATGTCCGTAAAGCGACTCCAGTAATAATTATCGGGTGGTTGTGCTAATAGATTAACTTCTTTGGTAATGATTCCGTTTTCAACTCTAACCAATCCAACTTGGCAAATACTGTTTCTATATCCGCTTGCTGTTTCAAAATCTATTGCTGTAAATTTTTTCATTTATTGATACAAATTTGACATTTCCGAAATGCTGTTTTTGATTTCGTTTTGAAGCGAAATTGGAGAGATCACTTTTACATTCGAACCATACTTCAAGAGTTCCATAATAAAATCGTGGGTAAGACAGATATACATTTCAAATGTTATAAAATCTTCGGTTTCTACTTTTATCAGTTGGGATTCGTGCAAAGGAAAGGTCTTTATATATTCGCCTTGCATTTTAGAAAACTGTAAAGTCACTTTTTCAGCAGGCGAGTCTCGTAAAACTCCAAAAGTATTTCGGAACTCCTTCTCCACATTAAAAGCAAAAGGTTTAAACTTAGTATCCGTGATTTTTAAATTGGAAATTCGGTCTAGTCCAAAAGTTTTAACAGTTTGGGTACTTTTTTCTAAAGAAACCAAATACCATCTTTGTTGCGATTCCTTAATAGCAATAGGATATACTTCTCGTTGGGTACTAAAATCTTCCCAATGCTTTTGATGGGTAAATTGAAGTATCAATCGATTTTGAATAGCGTGAATAATTCCGTGAATGAGGTCTGTTCCTAACGACTTTCGCTTTTCTAGAAATACGCTTGGCGATAATTTATTTCCTTCTTGCAGTGCGTGATGAATAGAAAAAGCATCTATCATTCTTGTTACGGATTGGTCTTCTATTTCGGCTTCATCAATAGCATAGGTTTTGTCTTTTCGGTTGTAGTGGATGTCGATTCCAAAAAGGGTGGCAATGTCTTTTTTGTCCCGCTCGAAAGTGCGAATGGCATATTCGAAAGTAGTATCGATATCGTCGTTTTCCAATTTTCGCATTACGTTTTCCTGCAACTCATTGAAGCTACAAGGTCGGCTTCGCAAGCGGTCGATAACGTACAAATACCTTTTGAAATAAATTAATTTTGACATACTGTTTTTGATTTATTTTTCAAAGATAATTTATTTGTCTGCCGTTTTGTGGCGGAGCAATTATATTTAAAATTAGATTGCGAAATAGTTATACAAAAAAGCCCCTGAAATAATTCAAGGGCTTCTAAAAATATGTAGTAACTATTAAATTCCGGGTAAATCACCACCTTCTTTGGTTGGCAAATTTGTAGAACCCATTAAGTATATATCTACTTCTCTTGCAGCTTCACGACCTTCGGAAATTGCCCAGACGATTAAGGATTGTCCTCTTCGCATATCTCCTGCGGTAAAGATATTAGGAACATTAGTTTGATAATTATTAGCTTTATAATTGCTTCTGAAATCAAGTTCTAAACCCAATTGGCTGCTCAATGTTTTTTCTGGACCTGTAAATCCTAGTGCTAACAAAGCTAAATCACAAGGCCATGTTTTTTCGGAACCGGCTACTTCAATTAATTCAGGTCTTTGTCCAGGAACGATTTTCCATTCGACATTTACTGTTTTAAGAGCGATTAATTTTCCGTTTTTATCTTTAATAAATTCTTTAGTATTAATCAACCAGTTTCTTTCGGCACCTTCTTTGTGCGAAGAAGAAGTTTTAAGTTGCAAAGGCCAAAATGGCCAAGGTGTAGTTTCGCTTCTTCCTACTGGAGGCTTTGGCATAATCTCAAAATTAGTTACCGATTTTGCTCCATGACGATTTGATGTACCCACACAATCAGATCCCGTATCTCCACCACCAATTACGATAACATCTTTGCCAGTCGCCATGACTTGGTTTTCTACTTTTTGTCCAAAAACAACTTTAGTTTGTTGGGTTAAGAAATCCATGGCTTGAACCACACCATCAGCATCTGCTCCAGGAGTTGGTAAACCTCTTCTTTCCGTAGCTCCACCACATAATACAATAGCATCAAAAGCTTTTAGGTCATTAATATCATAGTTGACACCAACATTGGTATTTACTTTAAACTCGATTCCTTCAGCCTTTAGAATTACTAAACGACGTTCGATAATTCCTTTTTCCATTTTGAAATTTGGAATTCCATAACGCAATAATCCACCGATAGCATCGTCTCTTTCGAAAACGGTCACTAAGTGTCCCGCTCTATTTAGTTGCTGTGCAGCTGCAAGTCCTGCTGGACCAGATCCAATTACAGCTATTGTTTTGCCTGTTCTAGTTTTTGGAGGTTGTGGTTTAATCCAGCCTTCTTTAAAAGCACGTTCCACAATATTTTTCTCAATATTTTCTATCGAAACTGGTTCTTCAATAAGACCTAAAACACATGCTTTTTCGCAAGGTGCAGGACATAATCGTCCGGTAAATTCAGGGAAATTATTGGTCGAATGCAATATCCAAGATGCTTTTTGCCATTCTCCTTGATGCACCATGTGATTAAAATCGGGTATCAAATTGCCAAGAGGACATCCGCTATGGCAAAACGGAATACCACAATCCATACAACGAGATCCTTGAGTGGTAATTTCTGCTTCGCTCAATGGAACTGTAAATTCATTATAATGCCCTACACGCTCTTGTACTGCTGTGTAGGCTTCATCCATTCTTTCAAATTCTTTAAAACCTGTAACTTTTCCCATTATATGTTATGCTGTTAATTCTTCTACCATTTTTGCTTCTGTCTCCATACGTTTCAATGCCTTTTTGTACTCTGTTGGCATTACTTTTACAAATTTGCTCAAACTATCAGTCCATTCGGCTAATAATTGAATACCTCTTGTGCTGTTGGTATAGCTTACATGTTTTTCGATTAATGCTTTCAATTCTAGTGCTTCTTCCGTTTCAATTTGTTCAAATTCAATTGCTTCTGTATTACACAATCCATTAGTAAATTTATTTTCAGGGTCATAAATGTAGGCGATACCTCCACTCATACCTGCTGCAAAATTTCTTCCTGTTGCACCCAAAACTACAACTTTTCCTCCAGTCATATATTCACAACCATGATCTCCAACACCTTCAACTACTGCTATGGCTCCCGAATTACGAACAGCAAAACGCTCACCAGCAGTTCCGTTGATATAAGCTTCTCCCTCGATTGCACCAAATAAACAAACGTTACCAACGATAACATTATTTTCGGCAATAAATGTTGCTGTAGCTGGTTTTTTAACAATTAATTTAGCTCCAGACAATCCTTTTCCTAAATAATCATTCGTATTTCCTTCAACGGCAAGAGTTAATCCATGAGCACTAAAAGCTCCAAAACTTTGACCTGCTGAACCTGTAAACTTAATATTCAGTGTATCTTCAGGTAAACCAAGATGTCCATATATTTTAGATATCTCATTACTTACAATTGCTCCGACAGAACGGTTTACGTTATTTATTGCGTAATTTAAAGTTGTTTTTTCTTTTCTGTATAAAGCTCTGTGAGAATCTTTTAATATCTGAAAATCTAAAACACCGTCTAAACCATGATCTTGCTTTTCGGTATTTCTAACTACCATGTTTCTATAGGCAGCTGGTCTGTATAATATAGAAGATAAATCTAAACCTTTCGCTTTATAATGTGTAATTGCTTTATTAGAATTTATTTTATGCGTTTGACCTACCATTTCTTCTATAGTTTTAAACCCTAGTTGAGCCATGATTCCTCTTAATTCTTCGGCAACATAATAAAAGAAATTAATAACATGCTCAGGTGTTCCTTTGAAGTTTTTACGTAAGTCTTTGTCTTGCGTTGCAATACCTACTGGACAAGTATTTAAATGACATTTACGCATCATAATACATCCAGAAGCAACAAGTGGGGCAGTAGCAAAACCAAATTCCTCTGCTCCTAATAAAGCGGCAATAGCTACGTCACGACCTGTTTTTAATTGGCCATCACATTCTACTACAATTCTACTTCTTAGATTGTTTAAAACTAAAGTTTGTTGGGCTTCGGCCAAACCAAGTTCCCAAGGAAGACCAGCATGTTTCAATGATGTTAATGGAGATGCTCCTGTTCCACCATCATACCCTGCAATTAGGACAACATCGGCTTTTGCTTTGGCAACACCGGCAGCGATGGTTCCTACTCCAACTTCTGAAACTAATTTCACATTGATTCTAGCTTCTCTATTGGCATTTTTTAAATCGAAAATTAATTGTGCTAAATCTTCAATAGAATAAATATCATGGTGCGGTGGAGGTGAAATTAATCCAACATAAGGCGTTGAGTTACGTGCTGCTGCGATAAATGGATCAACTTTTTCTCCTGGTAATTGTCCGCCTTCTCCTGGCTTAGCCCCTTGAGCCATTTTAATCTGAATTTCTTTGGCACTCGATAAATAATGGGAAGTTACACCAAAACGACCTGATGCTACTTGTTTTATGGCAGAGTTACGACTATCACCATTAACATCTGGCTGAAAACGTGTTCTGTTTTCTCCACCTTCACCTGAATTTGATTTTCCACCAATTCGGTTCATGGCAATTGCTAGATTCTCGTGAGCTTCTTTCGAAATTGAACCATAAGACATGGCTCCTGTTTTGAAACGTTTTACAATTTCGGTCCAAGGCTCTACTTCTTCTAACGGAATTGGATTTAAATTATCAAATTCAAACAAACCACGAATGGTCATCAGATTTTCAGCTTGATCATTTACAGCTTTAGCATAAACATCATAACTATCTTGATCGCTTAATCGTACTGCTTGTTGTAATTTTGAAATGGTTAACGGATTAAACATGTGTCTTTCGCCATTTCTTCTCCATCTGTAGTCTCCACCAATATTTAATCCTAATCTATTTGGAATTAAATTATCTGGATAAGCATATTTGTATCTTTCGTTGATTTCTTTTTCTATTTCATACAATCCTATCCCTTCAATTCTTGATGTGGTGTATGGGAAATATTTTTGAACAAATTTAGAATTGAAACCAACAATTTCGAAAATTTGTGAACCTCGGTAAGAATGTAATGTTGAGATTCCAATTTTATTCATGATTTTTAAAATTCCTGAACCAATCGCTTTATTGAAATTATCAACCGCTTTTTGTTCGCTTATTCCTGTAATAAAGCCTTCTTGAACCTGAACACGAATAATTTCATTTACCATATAAGGATTAATTGCGCTTGCACCGTATCCAAATAATGTAGCAAAATGGTGTGGTTCACGTGGTTCTGCAGATTCGATAATAATATCAAAATAAGAACGCTTGCGCAAACGATTCATTTGATGATTCACATAAGAACATGCTAATAAAGAAGGAATTGGTGCAAAATCTTTATTCACACCTCTATCCGAAAGGATAATGATATTGTTTCCTTTATCTAAAGCTTTGGTAATTTGAACAATAATGTTTTCTAATGCATCTTCCAATCCATTTAATCCTTTTGCTTTAGGATATAATATTTCGATAGTTTCTGCTTTAAAGTTATCAATAGAAATAGTTCTAATTTTTTCTAAATCACCATTAGAAATTACAGGATTTTGAATTCTTAGTTTTCTGCATTGTTTGCTCGAAATGTCAAATATATTTCTGTCTTGACCCAGAGCTAAGCTTATGTCTGTTACAATTTCTTCACGAATTCCATCTAGTGGTGGATTGGTAACTTGGGCGAAAAGTTGTTTAAAATAGTTTGCTATTAATTGTGGTCTATCAGATAAAACAGCTAAAGGCGTATCCGTTCCCATAGAACCCAGTGCTTCCTTGCTCGTTTGAGCCATAGGGGTAATCATATCTTGAATATCCTCTAAAGTATAATTAAATAAACGCTCTCTGGTTTTTAAATCGATAGTCTCAATAGGACAAACTTCAGAAGTTGCCGGTACATCTTTAAGGTTCAAACGATATTGATTTAACCATTCTTTGTAAGGACGTTCAGAAACTATTTTGCTTTTTATTTCTTCATCATTTATGATTCGACCTTCGTTCATGTCGACCAAAAACATTTTACCTGGTTCAAGTCTACCATGACTTTCAACATCCTCAGGAGCAACTTCGACTACTCCAATTTCAGATGCCATAATTAGTTTGCCGCTTTTTGTCACAGTATAACGAGAAGGTCTTAAGCCATTACGATCAAGTAATGCCCCAACATAATCTCCATCACAAAACGGTACGGAGGCAGGGCCATCCCAAGGCTCCATGATACAAGCGTTATATTCGTAGAATGCTTTTCTTTCCTCAGACATGGTTTTGTGTTTTTCCCAAGCCTCAGGAATCATCATCATCATTACTTCTGGCAATGATCTTCCGGTATGCATCAACAATTCAACAACCATATCCATCGAAGCCGAATCTGATTTTCCAGGTAAAATAATTGGGAATAATTTTTCGATTTGAGGTCCGAAAATTTCACTTTTCATGATTTCCTCACGCACTCTCATTCGGCTTACGTTTCCTCTCAAAGTGTTAATCTCCCCATTTTGACACATGTATCTAAATGGTTGAGATAATTCCCAAGTAGGCATTGTATTAGTTGAGAAACGTTGGTGTACTAAGGCCAAACGAGTAACCAAATCGGTTTGTTGTAAATCGGTATAATAAGGGCCAATATCCTCGGGCATAATTATACCTTTGTATATTAAAGTTGTTGTTGATAAGCTAGGAACATAAAAATAAGAAGCTTCAGAAATTTTTGAATTTGCTATGGCATGTTCTGTAATTTTACGAGCAGCATAGAGTTTAGCTTTAAAAACCGCTTCCTCTATAGGTTCTTTTTTACCTATAAATAATTGCTCAATTTTTGGCTCAGAAGCCAAAGCGATTGGTCCCAATTGAGAAGAATCAACAGGAACTTCTCTCCATCCTAAAACAGAAAGTCCTTGTGCTATAATTTCCTTTTCAAAGATTTCTTTACAAAAATCATATTGATTTTCAGTTTTGGGCAAAAACACCATTCCAACAGCGTATTCTCTTGCTGCTGGTAATTTGAAATCACAAACTCTATTGAAATATTCAAAGGGAATATCAATCATCAGTCCAGCACCATCTCCTGTTTTCCCATCGGCACTTACTCCTCCACGATGTTCTAATCGAACTAGAATTTCAAGTGCGTCGTGTATGATTTGGTTTGTTTTTTCTCCTTTAAGATTGCAGATAAAACCGGCTCCACAATTTTCGTGTTCGAATTCTGGTAAATAAAGACCTTGTTCCTTGATTTTCATGCTTAATAATTTTTATGCAAAATTAAAGCATTCACTAAATATAATGAATTGAAAACACTTCAAGAGACTCACTTTTACAGAAATGTTATAAAAACAGCAAATTAATAATAATAAATTTATTTTTTAAGAATAAAATCGTAAAATTATCAATTAAATTCACTTTTTTTTATTCAAACAATCACATATTTAGTATAATTCTTGTTTTTTTAATGTTAAATTAAAAAGAATTTATAATTTATAATTAAAATTTCACAAAGTATCACTAAACTGGTAAATAGTATTAAAATTTTATAGTTTTTAAAAGTTTTTTTAGACGCTACTTTTTATAAAAAAAAGATTGTAATTTTAATTTGATTTATGCTATTTTTGCCTGAATTAATTTCTGAAATTCTTTCAGAATATATCAAAATACTTTAATCATGGACATACACGAATACCAAGGAAAAGAAATATTAGCCAGTTATGGCGTAAAAGTGCAACGTGGTTACGTTGCTAATAATCCTCAAGAAGCAGTTGCTGCAGCAAAGCAATTAACAGCTGAAACTGGAACAGGATGGCATGTGATTAAAGCACAAGTTCATGCTGGAGGACGAGGTAAAGGTGGTGGAGTAAAATTAGCCAAAAACCTGCAACAAGTTGAACAAATTTCTAGTCAGATAATCGGGATGCAATTAATCACTCCTCAAACTTCTGCCGAAGGAAAAAAAGTACATAAGGTTTTAGTTGCTGAGGATGTTTATTATCCAGGTGAAAGTGAAACTTCCGAATTTTATATGTCAGTTGTTTTAAATAGAAGTATAGGTCGAAATATGATTATGTATTCTACAGAAGGTGGAATGGATATCGAAGAAGTTGCGGAACATACTCCTCATTTAATTTTTACGGAAGAAATTGACCCAACTGTTGGCTTGCAAGGTTTTCAAGCCAGAAGAATTGCTTTTAATCTTGGACTTTCAGGAAATGCTTTTAAAGAAATGGTGCAATTTGTAGATGCTTTGTACAAAGCCTACATTGGTTCTGACGCATCAATGTTCGAAATTAATCCAGTTTTAAAAACATCAGATAACAAAGTTATAGCTGTTGATGCTAAAGTAAATTTAGATGATAATGCTTTATACCGTCATCCAAAATTAGCCGAAATGCGTGATGTTCGTGAAGAAAACCCAATTGAGGTTGAAGCCAAAGAAGCAGGGTTAAATTATGTTGATCTTGATGGAACAGTAGGTTGTATGGTTAACGGAGCTGGTTTAGCGATGGCAACGATGGATTTAATAAAATATGCCGGTTTTGAACCAGCAAATTTCCTTGACGTTGGCGGAACCGCTGATGCAAAACGTGTGGAATTAGCGTTCCGCATTATTTTAAAAGACCCTAATGTTAAAGCAATTTTAATCAATATTTTTGGTGGAATCGTTCGTTGTGACCGTGTTGCTCAAGGTGTTGTTGATGCTTACAAAAATATGGGTGACGCGATTAAAGTGCCAATCATCGTTCGTTTGCAAGGAACTAATGCAGAAATTGCAAAAGAATTAATTGATAATTCAGGAATGCCAATTTTATCTGCGGTTCAGTTTCAAGAAGCGGCTGATCAAGTTCAAAAAGCGCTTTCTTAATCACAGAAATAGTTATAAAGTAGAAAATCCTGTTCGCCACGGCAAACAGGATTTTTTTATGGAATTTAATTTTTTTTTACTTTTTGGGTAAGAACTTAGGATTTCTTATTCTTACCGAAATTGAATTTTACTTTCTCTACTACTTGTATTTTATTATTCCCTTTTGGGAATTCTTTTTTGGAAGTTCTTTTTGCAGCAGGTTTTGATTTAGATGGGCTTTGATCACCTCTGGCTTTATCTTCATCTTTTGGTTTGAATTCGGCGCGTTCTGAAGCTCCTTCCTTCTTAGGGATTTCTGCCATATGTTTTGCTAAAACGGCAGTTGGATTCTTAGGATTTTCCTTGGTGCCACGAAGGTGAATCACTAGTCCGTTTAGAAAATTGCGTAATACTTGGTCGCCACATTCTACATAGTTTTCATGATTCTCAGCGCGAAAAAAGGCACTTAATTCGGTTTTTGAAATTCTAAAATCTACCAATTCTAAAATTTCAACTATTTGATCGTCACGAAGCATTAAGGCTACTCGGAGTTTTTTGAAAATATCGTTGTTTGTCATTTTTATTTTTTTGTTGATGGTTAAAAAATTGTATTTGTTTTTCGACTTAATTTTAAATTGTGTTAAAGATAGGTATTTCAATTTTTAATACTAAAACGAAAATATAGAGTAATGAATAATGAACTTATCGTTTGAAAAATATTTTTATAAAAAAAAGTAACCCTATAAACAGTAGGAAAGCAATTAATATTTTGTAATTTCCTTTATAAAATAAGGTATGTAATTTTGCATCTTTTCTATAAGCATAAACCATAGCAATTACAAAAGAAATAGAAAACAAACCTGCAAACACTAATTGACCTTGACTAAACATAATTTGACTTTTCGTGCAAATTTAAGCATTTGTTTAAGAAAAGTTATTAATTTGCTTTTCGAAATCAATTAAAAATAAAATTATGCAAAAACAAATCAATGCAGTCAAAGAATTTCATACTGCTTTTGCCATAGGACACAGTGAATTACCGAAAGCAAATTTGGGAGACAGTAAAAACATACTTCGTTATAATTTAATGAAAGAAGAAAACGAAGAATATTTGGAAGCAGTCCAGAATAACGATTTGGTTGAAATTGCTGATGCTTTAGGCGATATGATGTACATATTATGTGGTACTATTATCGAACATGGATTACAGCATAAAATAGAAGAAGTTTTTGATGAAATACAACGTTCTAATATGAGTAAACTCGGCGAAGACGGAAAACCTATTTATAGAGAAGATGGAAAGGTGATGAAAGGGCCAAATTATTTTAAACCCGATTTCACAAAAATACTTGGTGATGAGTAGTAAAATTTAGGTTAGCACAAAATTAATATTAGTTCCTGAAAATTAAAAATTGCTATTGAAATTTATCTTCCCCCGAAGATACTACTTCCTATGCGAACCATGGTGCTTCCACATTCAATGGCGAGTTGATAATCGCCTGACATGCCCATAGACAAAGTTTGAAGTTTGAAGTTTGAAGTTTGAAGTTGGTTTTTACTATCAAAAATAGATTTCAAATGAGTAAATTCTTTCTTGATTTGTTCTTGATTATCTGTAAAAGTAGACATTCCCATTAATCCGATAATTCGAATGTTTTTCATTTCTTGAAAAGTTGCAGAAGAAAGAATCTCATTGAGTTCTTTTTCATCCAAACCAAATTTCGTTTCTTCTTCGGCAATGTGTATTTGGAGTAAACAATCGATGATTCTTTTGTTTTTCAGTGCTTGTTTATTTATTTCTTCCAATAATTTTAAACTATCCACACCGTGAATCAAGCTTACAAACGGAGCCATATATTTGACTTTGTTCGTTTGAACATGACCTATCATGTGCCATTCTATATCCTTTGGCATCGCCTCCCATTTCTCTGCCATTTCCTGAATCTTATTTTCACCAAAAATGCTTTGACCCGCATCATAGGCTTCCATCAAATCGGAAATGGGTTTGGTTTTAGAAACGGCAACAAGAGTTACAGTTGAGGGTAAAGAAGAATTTATTTTGAGGAGGTTTTGTGCTATTGACATATTAAATAAATTGTTTTGAGATTTTATCCGCTTTCTTACTTTCCCTATAATCATAAAAACCCTCTCCAGATTTTACTCCCAATTTTCCTTCATTTATCATTTTTACCAATAATGGATTAGGTGTATATTTCGGATTTTTAAAACCTTCATGCATTACGTTTAAAATGGCTAGACATACGTCCAATCCAATAAAATCAGCCAATTGTAAAGGTCCCATTGGGTGTCCCATGCCAATTTTCATAACGGAGTCAATTTCATAAACTCCAGCTACTTTGTTATCCAGTGTTTCGATGGCTTCATTTATCATTGGCATCAAAATTCTATTGGCTACAAAACCAGGGAAATCATTTACTTCCACCGGATTTTTACCGAGCTTTTCGGATAATTTCATAATGATATTGCAAACTTCATCACTCGTTTTGTTGCTCCGAATCACTTCGACTAATGGCATTAATGGAACGGGATTCATAAAATGCATACCAATTACGCGTTCAGGATGTGCCACAACTCCAGACATTTGTGTAATAGAAATAGAAGATGTATTGGTTGCCAAAATGGTATTGTGAGGACAAATTTTATTTAATTGCTTGAAAATATTGAGTTTTAATTCTATATTTTCAGTTGCAGCTTCTATAACCAAATCTGCTCCCACAACTCCATCCTCAATATCGGTGTAAGTAATAATGTTGTTTACCGTTTTGAATTTTTCGGCTTCGGTAATGGTTCCTTTGGTTAGCATTCGGTCTAAATTTGCAAAAATAGTTGCCATTCCTTTATCTAAAGCTTTTTCGGAAACATCGATAAGCTTTACCGTAAAACCATTTTGAGCAAAAGTATGCGCAATGCCGTTTCCCATGGTTCCCGCTCCGATTACGGCAATTATTTTCATATAAAATGGGTTGAAACTTTAAACAATTTTATTTATTGAAACAATCAATAATCTGGTAAGCAACTCTTAAAGCATCAGTAGCTTGTTCTAATGTTACCACTGGGGTAGTGTCATTATTAATTGCATCAGCAAAAGATTCCAATTCGTCCAGAATAGCGTTGTTTTGCTCTACATCAGGATTAGAAAAGTAGATTTGTTTTTTTACGCCTTCTGCATTTTGTAAAATAATATCAAAATCTCCTGGAATTTCGGGAGCATCTTTCATTTTTACAACCTCACATTTTTTCTCTAAAAAGTCAACAGAGATGTAAGCATCTTTTTGGAAGAAACGAGATTTACGCATATTTTTCATAGAAATACGGCTGGCTGTTAAATTAGCAACACATCCGTTTTCGAACTCAATTCGGGCATTGGCAATATCTGGAGTGTCACTAATAACTGAAACTCCGCTAGCATTAATCAACTTGACTTTAGAATTCACAACACTCAAAATCGCATCGATATCATGAATCATCAAGTCTAGAACCACAGGAACATCAGTTCCACGAGGATTGAATTCGGCCAAACGATGCGTTTCGATAAACATAGGATTTTCAATCATATCTTTTGTAGCTATAAAGGCTGGATTAAACCTTTCGACATGACCAACTTGACCTTTTACATTATATTCTTTGGACAAAGCAATAATCTCCTCAGCTTCGGCAACGGTGTTAGAAATGGGTTTTTCTATAAAAACATGCTTGCCAGATTTGATAGAAACCTTAGCACATTTGTAATGAGACAGGGTTGGCGTTACAATATCAATCACATCAACAGCATGAATAAGAGTAGCGATAGTATGAAATTGTTGGTAACCAAATTCTTTTGCCACTTTTTCACCATTTTCATGATTTTCATCGTAGAATCCTACCAATTCGTATTTTTCAGATTGTTGTAATAATCGCAAATGTATTTTTCCAAGGTGTCCAGCACCCAATACTCCAATTTTAAGCATAATGTTGTCGTTTGTACAAAAATAGGAATTAAATCGACAATAGATAATTGATAATTCATAATTTGTTTTCTATTTTTACCAAAATAATCTACAAAAAATTTTGAAAGACACTTCTAAACATCAAGGACTTCGCAATCAATTAGTAAGCCTTTTAAAAGAAAAGGGAATTGTTGATAAAACTGTTTTGAATGCCATTCTAAAAATCCCAAGACATCTATTTTTGAATTCTAGTTTCGAAGATTATGCTTATCAAGACAAAGCATTTCCAATTGGAGCGGGTCAAACCATTTCGCAACCCTATACAGTAGCTTTTCAAAGCCAATTGTTAGAAGTCAAGAAAGATCATAAAATACTTGAAATAGGAACGGGTTCGGGATATCAAACCGCGGTTTTATGTGTAATGGGAGCTAAGGTGTATAGTGTAGAAAGACAAACCGAATTATTCAAGCAAACTAGTGCTTTATTACCAAAATTAGGCATTAGGCCAAAGCATCTTTCGTTTGGCGATGGTTATAAAGGATTGCCAAATCACGCTCCTTTTGATAGTATTATTGTAACAGCTGGAGCACCAATAATTCCGCAAGCCTTGATGGCTCAACTCAAAATAGGAGGAAGGCTGGTCATTCCGCTTGGAGAAGAAAATCAAATTATGACTTTGTTAATTAGAAAAAACGAAACCCAATTTGAGAAACATGAACTTGGAGATTTTAAATTTGTTCCCTTGTTAGAAAATAAAAATTAGTCCAGCTCCCTTCCCTTTGGGAAGGGTTGGGGATGGGCTAGGTTTTTTTATTGACCAATAATATCAAGATAGCGTTCTAGACTTTCTTTCTCGATTTGAGCTACAAAAAGCAGAAAATCTTCTTTGTTGTTTTTGGTTTGAGCAGTTTCTAGAGCATTGTAATACTGCATTCTTGAATCATAATCGCCTTTTATATTAGCAATTACATAGCCGTGTTGTAATAAAATTAGGTTCATTACCAAGCGAGAAGTTCTACCGTTTCCATCTATAAATGGATGAATAGTAACCAAACGCTCATGAAGCTCAGCGGCCAAAACGATGGGATGCAAACTTTTTTTGTTGCTTTCGTACCAAATAAAAAAATCTTCCATTTCCTTAGAAACCATAAACGGCTGCGGAGGCATAAACGAACTTCCTTTTATCATTACTTGCACACGTCGATAACGCCCAGCATCTTCGGGCATAATACCTCGTAGAATTAGATTGTGAATAGACAAAACTTCTCGTTCATTGAAAACGGTGTTTTTCTCCATCAAATGCTTGATGTAAGCAATAGCTTCCTGATGATTAATAGCTTCAAGATGTTCTCGCATGCTTTTTCCTGAAATCGTTAAACCTTCGTTTATAACCAAATCGGTTTCCCGAAGTGTAAGCGTATTTCCCTCGATACGATTACTTTCAAAGGTGTACTCCAGTTCCAGTGCTTGTTTAATTCTATAGCTATCAAACTCCCTAAATTGATCTAGTTTTGCTTTCAAATTATCAATTTCATTTAGAATTGACAACAAGTTTTTAGAAAGTGATTTTTTGAGAGTAACATAACTGTTCTGAATTTCTTCACGAACCATATTCATTGCTTTTAGCGCAAATTCATCTTGACCTATTTCGTATATAATTTTTTCTTTAAGCCAAGCAACCATTAGTGTTTCAAAATCTATCTCTAATAAAGAAGCTAGTTTTGTAACTTGCTCTTTGGTAGGTTTTCTTGATCCATTTTCGAATTTACTGATTAAAGCTTGATCGATTGCCAAAAGTTGAGCCACTTCTCTGGTTTTTAAACCTTTTTTCTCTCTTGCATTTTTAAGTAGTGTTTTCATTTTTAAGAATGAATTTTAAAAGTCTTGACAAATTTAGTCATAAATTTTATAAAATAAAAAGAATTCGCTATTTAAATTCTTTTTTTATTCGATCTAAGTCCCTTTTTGTATCTTGTTCTTTCAATGATTCTCTTTTGTCGTATGTTTTCTTTCCTTTACAAAGTCCGATTTCGAGTTTTGCCATTCCTTTTTCATTAGTAAATAAATTCAAAGGAATAATTGTTAATCCTTTCGCTTGAACACTTCTTGCTAATCCCTTTAGCTCTCGTTTGTTGAGCAAAAGTTTGCGTTCGCTTCTGGCTTTGTGATTAAATTGGTTTCCAAAAGCATATTCTTCGATATTGGTATTTATAGCAAAAAGCTCATTATTGCTAAATTCACAAAAACTCTCTGTAATATTAGCTTTCCCTAATCGAATGGATTTTATTTCGGTTCCAGCCAAAACAATTCCAGCAGTATAGGTTTCGATTATTTCATAATCGAATCGGGCTTTTTTGTTGAGAATATTAATTGTTTTTAGCATAGGTTTGCAAAGGTAAGTACAAAACTAACCAATGGCAATAGTTATTTAAAATTGCCTTAAATTTGCCTAATGGAAAAACCACAATCAAAAGATCCACTTCATGGAATTACACTTCAAAAAATTGTGGAGCAACTTGTTGAATACTATGGTTTTGACACCTTAAGCGAATTAATAAAAATTAAATGTTTCATGGAGAATCCTAGTGTAAAGTCAAGTTTAACTTTCTTGAGAAAAACGGCGTGGGCTAGAACAAAAGTCGAAGAATTGTATATTAATACTATTCCAAAATTCTCGAATTAAAGAATTTCGATGCTAAATTTGGAATTAAAAGTTTCATTTTCTTCGAGAACTAATATTCCTTCTTTTTCTAAAATATTTCCAAAATTAGCAACTGTATCCGAATAGCCAAACCAAGGCTCAATACAAATAAAAGAAGCATTTTTTTTAGTCCAAATTCCTAAACTCGGAAAGTCATCGAACTGAACTTTAAGTATTGGAATGGCGTTTTCTAGAATAGTTAATGATTTAGAAACGGTTGATTTAAAAACTAAAGCATCATTTTCAAACAACGTATAGTTTAATGGGACTTGTCGGTTTGATGTTTCTAACTTTTTCGTTGTATTCGAAATTAAATCATTTTCTAATTCAAAATATTTCAAAGGTTCTTCTTGTCCAAATTCGATCGAATAATTTTCAAAATTTCCAGCTAAAGCGAATGCTGGATGCGCACCAATAGAAAATGGCATTCGTGTTTCACTTTTATTCAGCACCTTATATTCAACATTCAAAACCATTTCTTCGAGTCGATAAGTTATTTGCAATTCAAATTTAAAAGGATATAGATTTAGCGTTTTAACAGAGGATTTCAATGAAAAAGTCGCGTAATTGTTTCTTTTTTCGATTAACTCAAATTCCATTTCTCTTGCAAAACCATGTCTTGACAGTTTGTATTCTTGATTATCGTAAAAAAAAGTATTGTTTTTTAGAGTACCAACAATAGGAAAAAGAATAGGAGAGTGTTTGCCCCAAAATTCAGGATTTCCTTCCCAAATGAACTCGGTATTAATTTTATTTTTTAGCGAACATAATTCGGCACCCAAATGTTTTATTTCGGCAGTAAGGAAAGAATTTGTTATAGAAGTGGTCAATTTTAGATTTTTTTAAATTGTCATATTTATTCAAAAATAGTCTAAAAAATCTAAATAATTTTAATTTCCTTAGCTCATAAAATATTTTTGATTTTTTTTAGAATGAAATAATAGCTTACATTTATGCTACATTATTAATGATACAAAAATCAAAATTTAATTCAACTATGAAAACTAAAAAATTATTTACGATACTCACATTGGCTTTCATACAAGTTTTTTATGCTCAAGAAGTTAAAAAAGAAATAACTGATAAAAAGACTAACGGTATTAAAGATTCTATTCAATCAGTTGTAATAGAAAAACAAAATATCAATGAAAAAACGAAGCCTTCGTCTCCTGATTCAGCAATCATTGCAGCTTCGATACCCGAACAAAAAGCCAAAAAAGAAGCGGAAAAACTTTTAAAAGAAGAACAAAAAGCAAAAAAACAGGTACAAGATCGTCAAAATGAAATAGCTAAAAATCAAAAAAAGTTAGAAAAGCAACAAGATAGAATTGAAAAAGAGCAAAAAGAACAAATTAAAAAGCAAAAAAGCATAATTGATGCAGAAGAAGATATTAGTAAAGCAACCGATAATTTGAAAGACGCCCAAAAAGATTTAATAAAAGATGCTGAAAAACATAATAAAAAAATAGAAAAAGGTAAATTTTCTTTTGTGGATATTGAAAAATATGAAAAAAACAAAGTAAAACAAGATAAAAAAATTGAAGACATGAAAGCAAAAATTGTAAAAGCAGAAAGCAAATTGCGAAAAGCAAAAAAATAATTTAATTTCATACTGTTTTTTAGATGACTTTTTTAAGTTATTAATTACAATTTAACCTATATATTTGTTGACTAAAACTAAGTAATAAAGTGAGCGAAATTAATAAGCTAAAAATATTTAATGATCCTATTTATGGATTTATTTCTATACCAAATGCCTTAATTTACGATTTAATCCAACATCCTTATTTTCAGCGATTGCGACGAATTTCTCAAATGGGATTGTCCTATTTGGTCTATCCTGGTGCCAATCACACTCGTTTTCATCATGCTTTGGGTTGCATGCATATCATGCAAAAAGCAGTCGAAACTCTTCGTTTCAAAGAGGTTTCAATTTCCTATGATGAAGAAAACGCCTTGTACATTGCGATTTTATTACACGATATAGGTCACGGTCCTTTTTCGCATGCAATGGAAAAAAGTATTGTCGAAGATATTCATCACGAAGCCATTTCGTTACTGTTCATGAATCAATTGAATATCGAATTCAATGGTCAATTGAGTTTAGCAATTCAAGTTTTTAAAGGAGAATATCATCGACAATTTATGTTGCAATTGGTATCTAGTCAACTTGATATGGATAGAATGGATTATTTAAAAAGAGATAGTTTTTATTCGGGAGTGGCAGAGGGTAATATTAATTCAGATCGATTAATTCAAATGATGAATGTGGTCGATGATGTTTTGGTAATCGAAGAAAAAGGAATTTATTCTGTCGAGAAATTTTTGATGTCAAGAAGATTAATGTATTGGCAAGTATATTTGCATAAGACTAGCTTAGTTGCCGAATTAATTTTAATGAATGTTTTAAAACGTGCCAAAGAATTAATTCAAAAAGGCGAAATGTTGCCATGCAGTGAACCTTTGTTGTTTTTTATGCAGAATAAAATTACAATTGATACTTTCAACAGTAAAAACTTGAATTTATTTTCACAATTAGACGATTTTGATATTATTAGTGCTTTGAAATCTTGGCAAAATCAAGATGATTTTATTTTATCATCTTTGAGTAAAATGATAATCAATCGAGATTTATTGAAGATAAAAATCAGCAGCGAAAAAACGACTTCAGAAGAATTACAGCAACTAAAACAACGTTTTGCAACAGAAAATAATATTTCTTTGCATGAGGCAAATTATTTTATTTTTAAGGGTAAGATAAAAAATCAAGCTTATAGTAAGGAGGCTGAGTCTATACGAATTCTGAAAAAAGATCGAACAATCGAAGATGTAGTTGAGGTTTCAGATCAATTAAATTTGAAGTCTTTATCTAAATTTGTAACTAAATATTATATTTGTTTTCCAAAACAACTCACATAAAAACCTTTGTTTAAAGTCTATTTTTTATATTTTTGTCGAGATGAAGTTTACAGCAACGCAAATAGCAGAGATTTTAGATGGAGAAGTCATTGGCAATCCCGCTGCTGAAGTGCATAAATTGTCTAAAATTGAAGAAGGAACCGAAGGCTCACTTACTTTTTTATCCAATCCTAAATACCTAAACTACATCTATACCACTCAAGCTTCAATAACAATTGTGAATAATACTTTTATACCTGAAAGTGAATTGTCGACTACAATCATAAAAGTAGAAGATGCGTATTTGTCTTTTTCAAAGCTACTTGAATTTTACGACCAAGCCAAAAAAGCTAATAAAATAGGAATCGAACAGCCTTCATTTCTTTCGAAAACGGTTAAATATGGTTCAAATTTTTATCTGGGTAGCTTTAGTTATATCGAAGAGAATGTGAAATTAGGAAATAATGTAAAGATTTATCCCAATTGCTTCATTGGCGAAAATGTAATTATAGGGAATAATGTAATTATTTTTGCAGGTGCAAAAATATATTCAGAAACTATAATTGGTTCAAATTGCATTATTCATTCAGGAGTAATTATTGGATCCGATGGTTTTGGATTTGCCCCAAATGCCGACGGGACATTTTCTAAAATTCCTCAAATTGGGAATGTAATCCTAGAAGACAATGTAGATGTTGGTGCAAATACCATGATTGATAAAGCCACAATGGGTTCTACAATTATAAGAAAAGGGGTAAAACTAGACAATCTGATTCAGATTGGACACAACGTTGAAATAGGCAAGAATACAGTAATTGCCGCTCAAACCGGAATTGCGGGTTCAACCAAAATTGGAAAAAATTGTATGATTGGTGGTCAAGTAGGAATAGCAGGACATTTAACAATTGGGGATAATGTTCGAATACAAGCACAATCAGGAGTAGGAAGAAATATTAAAGACAATGAGGTTTTACAAGGAAGTCCAGCTTTTGGCTACAATGATTTTAGTAAATCGTATGTTCATTTCAAGAATTTGCCAAAAATTGTCACAGAAATAGAAGAATTAAAAAAAACTAATATTAAATCTTAAAAAAGAAAACAATGGTTAAACAGAAGACCATCAAAACGGAAATTTCACTTACTGGAGTTGGTTTACATACTGGAAATGAAGTTAAAATAACTTTCAAACCTGCACCAATAAACAATGGTTTTACTTTTGTTCGTGTTGATTTAGAAGGACAACCTGTTATCGAAGCAGATGCAAATTATGTTGTAAACACACAAAGAGGAACGAACTTAGAAAAATTAGGAGTCAAAATTCAAACTCCAGAACACGTTTTGGCAGCATTAGTGGGTTGTGATTTGGATAATGTTATTATAGAGTTAAACGCTTCTGAACTTCCAATTATGGATGGTTCCTCAAAATATTTTGTTGAGGCAATTGAAAAAACAGGTGTTCAAGAACAAGATTCAAAAAGGAATATTTATGTTGTAAAAGAAATTATTTCATATACAGACGAAGAAACTGGAAGTGAGATTTTAGTGATGCCAAGTGACGATTACCAAATAACAACTATGGTAGATTTTGGCACTAAAGTATTAGGAACTCAAAATGCAAACTTAAAAAACATTGCCGATTTTAAAACTGAAATTGCCGACTCTAGAACCTTTAGTTTTCTGCATGAATTAGAATCACTTTTGGATGATGGGTTGATAAAAGGTGGCGATTTGAACAATGCTATCGTTTATGTAGACAAAGAAATTTCCGAAAAAACAATGAATAGCCTGAAGATAGCTTTTGGAAAAGAAGAGTTATCGGTTAAGCCTAATGGAATTTTAGACAATCTAACTTTGCATTATCCAAATGAGGCAGCTAGACACAAATTATTGGATGTAATTGGTGATTTATCGTTGATAGGAACTCGAATTCAAGGAAAAGTAATTGCCAATAAGCCAGGTCATTTTGTAAACACTCAGTTTGCAAAAAAGATGGCCAAGATAATTAAGATTGAACAAAGAAATTATGTTCCAGTTTTTGATTTAAATCAAGAACCTTTTATGGATATTCATAAAATCATGTCGGTTCTTCCGCACAGACCTCCATTTTTATTTTTGGATAGAATTATAGAAATGTCCGAAAGTCATATCGTTGGAATGAAAAATGTAACAATGAACGAAAGTTTTTTTGTAGGTCATTTTCCCGGAGCTCCAGTTATGCCGGGTGTTATTATTGTTGAAGCTATGGCACAAACAGGAGGGATTTTAGTTTTGAGTACCGTACCGGATCCAGAAAATTATTTGACTTATTTTATGAAAATTGATAATGTTAAATTCAAACATAAAGTTTTACCAGGAGATACTTTACTTTTTAAATGCGATTTAATTACGCCAATTAGAAGAGGGATTTGTCACATGCAAGCCAATGCTTATGCCAACGGAAAATTGGTAGCCGAAGCAGAATTGATGGCGCAAATAGCTAAAAAATAATTTTTTATTAATCGATTTCTCTTTTTAAGTAAAATCGATTTGATTATTAAACGAACCTAAATAATATGAATCAACCCTTAGCATACGTTCATCCAGGAGCAAAAATCGCAAAAAATGTGGTTATCGAACCTTTTACAACCATACACAACAATGTAGTAATTGGCGACGGAACTTGGATAGGTTCTAATGTAACTATAATGGAAGGTGCCAGAATTGGAAAAAATTGCAATATTTTTCCAGGTGCAGTAATTTCGGCAATTCCACAAGATTTAAAATTTGGAGGCGAAGATTCTCTAGTAATAATTGGCGACAATTGCACCATTCGCGAATGTGTAACCATCAATAGAGGTACAATTGCTTCAGGACAAACTACACTAGGAAATAACTGTCTGGTTATGGCAACTGCACATATTGCCCACGATTGTCACATTGGCGATAACGCCATTATTGTAAACGGAGTTGCATTGGCAGGTCACGTTACAGTTGGTAATTATGCAATTATTGGAGGCTTGGCTGCTATACATCAATTCATAAACGTGGGCGATCATGCCATGGTTTCGGGAGGTTCCTTGGTTCGAAAAGATGTTCCGCCGTTTACAAAAGCGGCGAAAGAACCTTTATCGTATGTGGGAATCAACTCCGTTGGATTAAGAAGGCGTGGTTTTTCGACTGAAAAAATTAGAGAAATTCAAGAAATATATCGAATTCTGTATCAAAAAAACTTCAACACCTCTCAAGCAATAGATATCATTGAAGCTGAAATGGAGGCTACACCAGAGCGTGACGAAATTCTAGATTTTATCCGAAATTCTTCTAGAGGAATTATGAAAGGATATACAGGGAATTATTAATCCCCACCCCAGCCCTCCCCGAAGGGGAGGGAGAATAAATACGTAAAACAACAATAAAATTAAATAACAAATTTCTAGTCTCGCCTCCCTCTCCTTTGGAGAGGATCGGGGAGAGGAAAAAAAACAAATAAACAATAAAATGGCATCAACATCAGATATTAAAAACGGATTGTGTATTAAGTACAATAATGATATTTATAAAATAATTGAATTTCTTCATGTAAAACCTGGAAAAGGACCTGCTTTCGTTCGAACAAAACTTAAGAGTTTGTCTAACGGAAAAGTATTAGACAACACCTTTTCTGCAGGACATAAAATAGAAGAAGTTCGTGTCGAAAATCATAAATTTCAATTTTTATATCCAGAAGGTGATTTATTTCATTTTATGAATGTCGAGTCTTTTGAGCAAATTTCGCTAAACAAAAACATTTTAGATTCTCCAGAATTATTGAAAGAAGGCGAAAATGTAATGATTGCCATTAATACTGAAACCGAATTACCGCTTTCGGTTGATATGCCATCCTCTGTAGTTCTTGTGGTTACTTATGCAGAACCCGGAATAAAAGGCAATACTGCAACAAATGCAACAAAATCGGCAACAGTAGAAACGGGAGCTTTGGTCAATGTTCCTTTGTTTATTAACGAAGGGGATAAAATTAAAATTGATACTGCATCAGGGAATTACATGGAGAGAGTTAAAGAATGAGCCCCCTAACCCCCAAAGGGGGAATAGTGAGTTTTATTTAATTATTTTAATATAAATTGCCCCCTTTGGGGGTTAGGGGGCTATGAAATTTCAAAAAACACATTCATTACAAGAAATCGCTGCAATTATCAACTGTGAATTTGTTGGTAGTTCTGATTTTTTGGTTAGCGGTATGAATGAAATTCACGTAGTAGAATCTGGTGATATTGTTTTTGTAGATCACCCAAAATATTATGATAAAGCATTAAATTCAGCAGCAACTACGATTTTAATAAATAAAAAAGTAGCGTGTCCAGAAGGCAAGGCTTTGTTGATTTCTGATGATCCTTTTAGAGATTTTAATATTCTTACAAGACATTTTAAACCTTTTCAATTTTCGAATGTTTCGATTTCAGTTTCTGCAAAAATAGGAGAGGGATCAATAATTCAACCTAATTGCTTCATTGGAAATCAGGTTAGAATTGGTAAAAATTGCCTCATACATTCCAATGTTTCTATTTATGACAATACGGTAATTGGCGACAATGTAATTATTCACGCAGGAACAATTATTGGAGCAGATGCTTTTTATTATAAAAAACGTCCCGAAGGTTACGATCAGTTACTTTCTGGAGGAAGAGTTGTTATAAAGGACAATGTTGGTATTGGTGCCCTTTGTACTATTGACAAAGGAGTTACAGGTGATACTACAATTGGCGAAGGATCAAAACTTGATAATCAAGTGCATGTTGGTCACGATACCCAAATCGGAAAAAAATGTTTAATAGCCTCTCAAACCGGAATTGCAGGTTGTGTAATTATTGAAGATGAGGTTACTATTTGGGGGCAAGTTGGTACTACAAGCGGAATCACAATTGGTAAAAACGCAGTGATTTTAGGGCAAACTGGGGTTACAAAATCGGTGGAAGGCGGAAAAAGTTATTTTGGAACCCCAATTGAAGAATCGAGAGAAAAGCTGAAACAATTGGCTAACATCAAAAAAATACCTGAAATTTTAAATAAACTGAAATAATTACATAAATAATTAAGGTATTTATAAAGGATTTCAAATGAGTTATATTTCCTAAAATATTTTTAAAAAAATCACATACAAAAGTGTACTTTTGCACGACAATTTAAAAACTACATAAAAAAATAAGGTCATGAGTGTTTTAGTCAATAAAGATTCAAAAATAATTGTACAAGGATTTACAGGGAGCGAAGGTACTTTTCACGCTTCGCAAATGATAGAATATGGTACTAATGTTGTTGGTGGAGTTACTCCGGGAAAAGGAGGGTCAACCCATTTAAATCGTCCAGTTTTTAACACTGTAAAAGATGCAGTTGAACAAGCTGGAGCTGATACTACCATTATTTTTGTACCACCAGCTTTTGCTGCAGATGCTATTATGGAAGCTGCCGATGCTGGAATCAAAGTAATTATTGCTATTACAGAAGGAATTCCTGTTGCCGATATGATTAAAGCAAATAATTATATCAAAAGTAGAAATTGTCGATTAATTGGTCCAAACTGTCCGGGTGTAATCACTCCAGGAGAAGCTAAAGTGGGTATTATGCCTGGTTTTGTATTCAAAAAAGGTACGGTAGGAATTGTTTCTAAATCGGGAACTCTAACTTATGAAGCTGCTGACCAAGTGGTAAAACAAGGATTAGGAATTACAACTGCAATTGGTATTGGTGGTGATCCAATTATTGGAACAACAACAAAAGATGCTGTAGAATTATTGATGAACGATCCAGAAACGGAATGTATCGTTATGATTGGAGAAATTGGAGGTCAATTGGAAGCCGATGCTGCCCAATGGATTAAAGCGGATGGAAATCGCAAACCTGTGGTTGGCTTTATTGCTGGCGAAACAGCTCCAAAAGGACGTACGATGGGTCATGCAGGTGCAATTGTAGGTGGGGCAGATGATACAGCCGAAGCCAAAAAACGTATTATGCGAGAATGTGGCATTCATGTTGTAGATTCTCCAGCAGAAATTGGAAAGAAAGTAAAAGAGGTTTTAGGATAGTCTAAAATTCACATAAAAAAATGCAATACCCTACGGCTTTCGTGGGGTATTTTTTTAAAATATAAAGAAAGAGTATGTACAAAGAATTAAAAAAATTTAAGGTTAAAAATCAATTTAGTTTATCAATCGATGCTAGTTTAGAAGAAGTTTGTAATGCTTCAGAAAACGGAAGTGGTGTTTTTTTGGTTTATGATTGCAAAGAGGGTGCAAAAGAGTTAATAATGGTTGGGTCTACAGGTACAATTCAAAATGATGGCACGCTGAAAAGTAAAAATGGTGGTTTATTTGATAAAATTGTAAATGGACATCAATTTGCAAAAACAGCTCGAAAATATTCGTGGCCAGCACAAATGAATATCGAAAAAATGGATTTATTAGAAGTGTATTGGTATGAAACTTTTAATGACAAAAATAAAGGAATACCCACTTTTATCGAAGGTCAAATTCTACAAAATTTCTTGGATGAAAACGGTCGTTTGCCAAGATGGAATGTGGCTTTTTAATAAAATAATGATGTAGTTTAAATCTAAATTGATTTCTTTTTTATCGATATTTGTACTACTAAAAACAAAAAATTATGGGAATGAATAAAAACACCATTTTAGGATGGGCAACTTTAATAATGGTTGTTATGGGACTATTACTCATAGGCTTAGGCGCTTTCAAATATGATGATGTTGCGGGATGGGGCTTTGTCGCAGTTGGCGTAGGTTTTTTAGCAAATGCATGGGTTTTTAGTTCATTGAAAGGAAGAGTATAAAATAATTAATTAAAAGATTTAATGATTTAAAAATTAAATCCAACAATCGACTACTACAAAAACTTTAAATTTTTCAATTTTTAAATAAATAATAATGTCAGACGATAAAAAAGTAATTTTCTCAATGCAAAAATTGAGTAAAACCTATACAGGAGCGGATAAACCGGTGCTTAAAAATATTTATTTGAGTTTCTTTTACGGAGCCAAAATAGGTATTTTAGGACTCAATGGATCTGGAAAATCTTCACTTCTAAAAATTATTGCAGGAGTTGATAAAAATTACCAGGGAGATGTGGTTTTTCAACCCGGATATACCGTGGGATATTTAGAACAAGATCCACAATTGGATGATTCTAAAACGGTAATCGAAATTGTTCGTGAAGGTGTTGCCGAAACGATGGCAGTATTAGAAGAATACAATAATATAAACGATTTATTTGGTCTTCCAGAAAACTATGAAGATGCTGATAAAATGGACAAGTTAATGGATCGTCAAGCAGCTTTACAAGACAAAATTGATGCTCTTGGAGCATGGGAAATCGACACCAAACTCGAAATTGCTATGGATGCATTGCGCACTCCGGAAGGTGATACTCCAATCAAAAATTTGTCAGGAGGAGAACGTCGAAGAGTAGCACTTTGTAGATTATTATTGCAACAACCCGATGTTTTACTTTTAGACGAGCCTACGAATCATTTGGATGCCGAAAGTGTACTTTGGTTAGAACAACATTTAGCTCAATATTCAGGAACAGTAATTGCGGTTACCCACGATAGGTATTTTCTAGATAATGTTGCGGGTTGGATTTTGGAGTTGGATAGAGGGGAAGGTATTCCGTGGAAAGGAAATTATTCTTCTTGGTTGGACCAAAAATCAAGTAGAATGGCTCAAGAAGAAAAAGTAGCTTCGAAACGTAGAAAAACGTTGGAACGTGAGTTGGACTGGGTTCGTCAAGGTGCCAAAGGGCGTCAGACCAAGCAAAAAGCACGTTTGCAGAGCTACGACAAACTCTTGAACGAAGACCAAAAGCAATTGGACGAAAACTTAGAAATTTATATTCCTAATGGCCCACGTTTGGGTACGAATGTTATCGAAGCCAAGAATGTAGCCAAAGCGTTTGGAGATAAATTATTGTATGATAATTTGAATTTTACTTTGCCGCAAGCTGGAATTGTTGGAATTATTGGACCAAATGGTGCTGGTAAATCGACTATTTTCAGAATGATTATGGGGGAGCAGGAAACCGATAGTGGTGAATTTTCGGTTGGTGATACTGTGAAAATCGCATATGTAGATCAAGCGCATTCGAATATTGATCCGAATAAATCGATTTGGGAAAACTTTGCAGATGGTCAAGAATTGATTATGATGGGTGGAAGACAAGTGAATTCAAGAGCATATTTATCCCGTTTTAACTTTGGGGGTGGCGAACAAAACAAGAAAGTATCGATGCTTTCTGGTGGTGAACGCAACCGTTTGCACCTTGCCATGACTTTGAAAGAAGAAGGAAATGTATTGCTTCTGGATGAACCAACGAATGATTTGGATGTAAATACACTTCGTGCATTGGAGGAAGGTTTAGAAAATTTTGCAGGTTGTGCCGTAGTGATTTCGCACGATAGATGGTTCTTAGACCGAATTTGCACCCACATTCTAGCTTTCGAAGGAGATTCTGAAGTGTATTATTTCGAAGGTGGATTCTCTGAATATGAGGAAAATAAAAAGAAACGTTTGGGTGGTGATTTAACTCCAAAACGATTGAAATACAGAAAGTTGATTCGATAAATTAACATTCTAGATTCTTAATATAGGAAACCGAAACAACCATTGTTTCGGTTTTTTTGTTTTAACTAAAAATTAATAAACGTTTCTCCTTAGTAATTTTAAAAAGATGTAATTTTAAGGCTATGAAGAATATCATAAAAAAAGGATTTTACTTTAAGAGTTATGAATCTCCTTTTCAAAGCCCATTCGATAAACTTTTCGGCATTTTCAAAGAGCTTATCACGCACACTTCTGGTGATTTTGATGAGGCTATCGATTGGTTGAGAGAATTAGACAAAGAATACAAACTAACCGATTCCGCTTATACCATCGATGATTTTATCGAAGATTTAAAGAAAAAAGGATACATACGCGAGGAACTCAAAGACGATGGAACTTCGGGAATTGGGATTACTGCCAAAACCGAAAGAGCGATTCGGCAACAAGCCTTAGACACTATTTTTGGTAATTTAAAACGTTCTGGAACAGGAAATCATAAGACTAAACACTCAGGAACTGGGGATGAGCATACGGGAGAATTTCGGGAGTTTCATTTTGGAGATGGTCTAGAGCGAATTTCGTTGACTGAAAGTTTGCGAAACGCACAAATCAATAATGGTGTAGCCGATTTTATGCTTACCGAAAATGATTTGGTAGTCGAAGAAACGCAATTCAAATCCCAAATGAGCACCGTTTTGATGATTGACATTAGTCATAGTATGATTTTGTATGGCGAAGACCGAATTACGCCAGCCAAAAAAGTGGCAATGGCTCTTGCTGAGTTAATTACAACCCGTTATCCAAAAGACACTTTAGATATTCTCGTTTTTGGTAACGATGCTTGGACAATCGCCATTCGAGATTTGCCCTACTTAAAAGTGGGTCCCTATCATACCAATACTGTTGCGGGTTTACAATTAGCAATGGATTTATTGCGAAGAAAACGAAATACCAACAAGCAAATTTTTATGATTACCGATGGTAAACCGAGTTGTGTTCGCGAAAAAGACGGATCCTATTACATGAATAGCAATGGTTTGGACGAATATATCGTAGACAAATGCTACAATCAAGCGCAACAAGCTCGAAAATTACACATTCCCATAACCACTTTTATGATTGCCAATGATCCTTACTTGCAACGATTTGTGAATCATTTTACCGAAGCCAATCAAGGAAAAGCATTTTACACTGGATTAAAAGGTTTAGGGGAAATGATTTTTGAGGATTATGAAACGAATCGTAAAAAACGGATTAAATAATTTTGGGCGTTTCCCGCCGCGGCGGGTCGGGCTATTCGTTTCAATCTTTTTTTCGGCGAAAAGCCTCAAAAAAGGATTTTCACTGCTATCCCTAACGCAAACTGCAATATCAAATAACAATTTCAATAAAAATATTATAAATGAACAACATACACACACTTGGCGAATTAAAGCAATCAGGATACCAAAGTAAAAGTATCAAGGACGAATTACGACATAACTTGCGAGAGAGAATAAAGTCTGGAAAACCAACATTTGAAGGTGTTCACGGTTTTGAGAATACTGTAATTCCAGAATTAGAACGTGCTATTTTATCGCGACACAACATCAATTTGTTGGGACTTCGAGGTCAAGCCAAAACTCGATTAGCACGAAAAATGATTGAATTACTCGACGAATACATTCCGTTTGTTTCAGGTTCTGAAATCAATGACGACCCTTTTAGACCAATTTCTCGTTTTGCTAAAGATTTAATTGCCCAGCATGGTGATGCTACTCCCATTTCATGGTTGCACCGAAGTGAGCGTTTTTTTGAAAAATTAGCCACGCCAGATGTTACCGTAGCCGATTTGATTGGGGATATTGACCCTATAAAAGCGGCTAATTTAAAATTATCTTATGCTGATGATCGTGTTATTCATTTTGGCATGATTCCCCGTGCCAATAGATGTATTTTCGTTATCAATGAACTACCTGATTTACAAGCTCGAATCCAAGTAGCTTTATTTAATATTTTGCAAGAAGGCGACATTCAAATTCGAGGTTTTAAACTTCGTATGCCATTAGATATGCAGTTTGTATTCACTGCAAATCCTGAAGATTATACCAATAGAGGCAGTATTGTAACTCCTTTGAAAGACAGAATTGGCTCTCAAATCTTGACTCATTATCCCGAAACTATTAAAATAGCGAGAACGATTACCGAACAAGAATCAAAACTGGATGCTCAACAAACGGAACTAGTTTATGTTCCCTCGTTGGCTATGGATTTATTAGAGCAAATTAGTTTTGAAGCTAGAGAGAGTGAATATATAGATAACAAAAGTGGTGTAAGTGCTAGATTAAGCATTACCGCTTTCGAGAATTTAATAAGTACTGCCGAACGTCGTGCTTTGCGCTCAGGAGTCGAAAAAACAAGTTTGCGTTTATCTGATTTCATGGGTATTATTCCATCAATTACGGGGAAAGTGGAACTCGTTTATGAAGGGGAACAAGAAGGAGCTGCAATTGTGGCACAGCATTTAATCGAAGATGCCATCCATACTTTTTTACCTGCTTATTTTCCAAAAATCGAAAAATTAGAAAAGCAAGATCAAAAAACAGCATATTCGGATATTTTAGAATGGTTTTTTACCGAAAACGGTTTTGAAATAACCGACGATTGCTCAGATGAGGAATACAAAACCATTCTAGATAGTATCGCACCATTAGATATTTTAATTCAAAAGTACCAACCACAATTACCAAGTGAGGAGCATTATTTTATGAAAGAATTTATACTTTGGGGATTGGTTGCTTATGATAAATTGAGCAAAGATCGATTGTCAGAAGGCTACCAATTTAAGGATTTGTATGGTAGTTATATTAGTAAATTATAGAAAATAATACCATGATGGACTAGGAATTCTAGGATTAGTTTTGGTAGACAGAAAGTTTGCTAAATTGAATAACTTAATTCTTGCCACGAATTCACGAATTAATTGCTGAAATTCGTGAATTCGTGGCAAAAATATTTTAATTGTGTTCTAACTAATATAAAGTATTTCGGTTACAAAAACTTCGCTTTAAGTTCTGTTGTCGGAATCATACAGCTTTCTTTTTTGCCATACCATTTATAGCGGTTTTTGGCGATATAGTCATATAGTTGATTTGCAATTGTAGTTGGAATTATTTTGAAAACAGTTCCAAAATGAAAGAAACCACCCAAGTTTCTGGCAATTTGCAAAGCAGCTTCTGACTTGTAATAATAAGCAATGCCAGGTTCGTATAGAATTATACTGTCAATATTTTGGGTATTAATCCCAATGTGTTTTATAATCTGTTGCCCAAGTACGGATTGCAAAGCTACAAACCGAAAGACATCTTTTGTATCGTGTTGAATTACAAATTGTACCGCCGAATCGCATAGATTGCAAACGCCGTCAAAGAGGATTATTTTTTTGTTTAGAGGTAGGTTATTCATGATTTTGTCATTGCAAAGAACAAAGCAATTATATTAGTTGCTCAATTTTATTCCTGATGTTAGAACTATTTTTATTCTGTCACTATATCTTTAATTTTTTCAGTATTTGTGTTAGATTTTAGTAGCTTCTTGTATTTTCTAAATTTATTCTTTTTCATAGCAATCATGATAACTCCGTCAATTGCTTTGTTACCATATTTTTCAATTGCCATTTCATTCTTGAGTATATCAAACTTTTCAATGTCATTAGGATCCAATTTATCAAAGTCTCTGTTTCGAAGCTCAATTCCATTGACAATAATTAACGGTCTTTTCTCACTAATATTCCATTTAGTAAATTCAGCTCTTCCTCCAACTGCTATTTTTTCAAAATTAGTTGGATCTACTTTTAATTGTGCATAGCAAACCCCGTAAAATAAGACTAAAAATAATTTTATGTTTTTCATAATTTGATTTTTTTTATAAAAATAAACTATTTCTTAACTGCTTCCACTAATTCCAAAAGATCCACGCTTACTTTCGAAGTAAATATTCCGTAATTAACGGTAGCTTTGTTTTTCTCAATAGCATCGATACTTCCCACTGCTTTTCCGTCGAACATTCGCACACGATCACCTACTTTTAGGATGGGTTTTAGTTTTTCGATAACGGGTTTTATTTTTCTTTCTTTTTTGGCAATTCTAATGGCTTCTACTTTGACCTCGATTTCTTTGATTACTTCCTTTTTCTTTTCGACAATTGCCTTAATTTCCTTTGGTGTTGCTTTTATGCGTTTGGAATTTTCGATTTCGATGATTTTCATAAATTCACCAATCAGGTCTTTTTTGTTTTTATTATTGAAATAGTTGTTTGCAATAGATTCTATTTTTTGACCAATGTAAATCGTTTTTTGGTTACTATCGTATAATTCTTGATAACTTTCGAGTTTTTGCTTGATTTTCACGTTGAGGGTTTCCATTTTCTTGCCTTCTTCACGTGCTCTTGTTTCTTCTTCTTTGAGTGTTTGCGATGTTTTTTCCATTTTCGAACGTTCTTTTTGAAGCGTAGCAATGGTTTTATCAAAACGCACTTTTCCGACTTCAATTTTCTTTTTTGCCCGATTGATTAAACTATAAGGAATTCCATTTTTCTGAGCCACTTCAAACGTAAACGAACTTCCTGCTTGACCTAAAGCCAATTTATACATGGGTTCAAGGGATTTTTCGTCAAATAGCATATTTGCATTGGTGGCAAAAGGCAATTCGTTAGCCAAAATTTTTAGGTTCGAATAATGGGTAGTTATGATTCCGAAAGCCTCCCGATTGTAAAATTCTTCTAAGAAAATTTCCGCTAAAGCTCCACCCAATTCAGGATCAGAACCAGTTCCAAATTCATCAATTAAAAACATCGTTTTCTTGTTGCATTTCTTCAAGAAATAGTTCATGTTTTTAAGACGGTAACTGTATGTACTTAAATGATTTTCAATAGATTGATTATCTCCAATATCCGTTAGGATTCTGTCAAATAAAAAGGTTTCACTACGTTCGTGTACTGGAATTAAAATCCCCGATTGCAACATCAATTGCAATAATCCAATAGTTTTAAGTGAAATGGTTTTTCCTCCAGCATTAGGACCAGAAATAACTATAATTCTATTTTCTTGACTTAATTCGATAGTTTGAGGATGTGTAATTTCGTTTTTTTGAGTGTTATTTAAATACAAAATAGGGTGGAAGGCATCTCTAAAATACAATCGTCTTTCGTCGGTAATTTTAGGTAAAACGCCATTGATTTTGTTTGCATATTTTGCCTTAGCCGCAATCACATCAATATCGCTCAAGAAATCTTGGTATTGAATTAACAAGGATAAAAACGGACGAATTTGATTGGATAATTGTTTCAGAATTCGGGTAATTTCTTCTTTTTCTTCGTATTCTAAATTGCTTAATTCTCTGGAGTATTGTAGTGAAGTTTCGGGTTCGATATAAGCGATACTTCCTGTTTTCGAACTTCCCATAATCGACCCTTTAACTTTGCGGCGATACATAGCCAAAACTGCCAAAACTCTACGATTTTGAACAAAACTTTCCTTAATATCGTCAAGATAGCCTAGCGAATTGTATTGCGTTAATGCTACACCAAAACTCTGGTTTACTTTTCCACGAACGAGATTCATATCTTTTCGAATGTTCAATAAATCGGGTGAAGCATTGTCTTTTATCTCACCATATTTATCAACCACAACATCAACCATTGAAATAATATCTTTGGTAAATTCTACTTGTAATGCCCGGTGATTTAAATTTGGGTAATAGTCTTCAAATTTTTTGAAATATGAAAGCAAAAAATTAGTTGTTGCGGAAATGGTGGCAATTTTTCTAAAACCACCTACTTCCAAAAAACTATCTTCAATGGCTAAGAATTTTATTTCATAAGAAATAGCATCAAATCCATGATTTGGAATGGCATTGTTATTTTGAAATGATGAAAGATACTCGGTCGTTTGTAACAAAGCTTTCAACAAAGTTTCTTTGTCTTTAAAAGGGGTTATTTCTAATGCTTTTTGTTTGCCAATATCAGTATTACAAATTGCTGAAATGGTTTCGAGTACGGTTGGAAATTGTAAATCTTGAAGTGTTTTTTCGGTAATGGATATCATTTTTTGTGTCGAAAGTCTAATGTCTAAGGCTCAAAGTTACAAAGTAAAAAAGTGAAAAACCATTTTCTTTACTCCGTTTTCAAAAACTTTATATACTTTGTGTTAAAATATATTTTATACTCTATATTTGATAAAAATAATGTAAGATGATTGTCATGCAAAATTGCTTTATTATGGTCGAATTTGGATAATTTTGTTAGATTAATTAAAAGTTGTGAGTAATTAAATAAGACCCTTCTAATACATAGAAATGAAATTTGTAATACCAAATATAATATTTATTATAATTATTGCTTTATCAACAATTTACTTGACTTTTCTCACAACAAAAGGTAATCTTACTAATAATAAATTTAAAAGACTCTCAGAAAGAATAACATTCAGAGGAAAGTTGGTTTTCTTAATATTAATTTGGATGACGTTAATATTAAGTCTCCAAGAATGTAATAATCGAAACATCTCTGTCAATAATGAAAAAAAGTTAAAAATTGAACAGCAAAAAAAGAACTTTGAAATAACGAAAGGAATAAAAAAAGGTGTAGATTCAAGTACTACAAAGTTATTTGAAAATTTATCAAAGGCTTTTTCGAAAGAAGGTTTAAGAATCGACACACTTACTAATACAGTTCAAAAATTAAAAGATTCTATTAAAACCACAGTTAATAATTATGCTCAACCCGATCCTGTATTCTTTTTAGATTCATCATCGATTGCATTTAAATATAAAAAAGAAAATTATATAAATTTCAATATTGCATTTAAAAGTTCGGACGCTGGATCGAGTAATCATCAAATCTCAACTTACATTCTTACTCAATTTACAGATGATAGTTATGACATCAGTAAAATAAATTTCTTTCCACAAAGTTTGAAAATTCCAAAAGATGGAAAATGGAAAACAGGATTTAATATTCCATCAAAAAAATCGACAAAAGAAATATATATTTATCTTAAAGGAGGTTATAAAAATTTAGATGGTTCAAAAACTTTTTCTATTGACAACTTATATTCATTTATTCCTGAAGAGAAATCATGTGCATTGTTGTTAAACAAAACAAGAAATAAGATTTTAAAGTTGATTGAAACAACACCCGAAAAATTCATGATTAATGATGATTAATAAGGTAAATATACAACTGTACATTGGCGATATTGGGGTTTTGAACTTAGTTTAAATTAGTGTTTAATTGAAAAATCAGGCTTTCTTAAACAGAACATCATAAATCTGAAAACCGTTAAATACTTCACGCACGATTCAAATTAAACTATATGCTTCCAACATTAAATCCTTCTTGGCAAACTATTTTATCCGAAGAAATTCAAAAACCGTATTTCCAAGATTTGATGCAAGCTGTTGATTCAGAATATCAAAACCATACTTGTTTTCCACCAAAGGAATTGCTTTTTGCCGCTTTTGATCATTGTTCTTTTGAGGATGTAAAGGTTGTTATTATCGGTCAAGATCCTTATCACGGTGTTAACGAAGCTAATGGTTTGTGCTTTTCTGTAAATGATGGGATTAAAATCCCACCCTCCTTACGCAATATTTTTAGAGAATTGAACGATGATTTGGGAACTGTTTTTTTGCCTACTTCTGGCAATTTAGAGCATTGTGCTAAACAAGGTGTTTTACTTTTAAACGCTTCTCTTTCTGTGCGAAAAGACAGTCCTAACAGTCACAAACACTTGAAATGGAATTTTTTTACAGATGCTGTTATTCAAAAAATTTCTGATGAAAAACAGAGTATAGTTTTTTTATTATGGGGCAATTTTGCTCACAAAAAAGGAACTAAAATTGACCGAAAGAAACACCTTGTTTTAGAATCGGGACATCCTTCACCTATGAGTGCCAACCAAGGAAAATGGTTTGGTAACAAGCATTTTAGCCAGACCAATGAGTATTTAAAATCGAAAGGTAAAACTCAAATTGAGTGGTGATTATCCCCCGACACGTTTCACCTTAAATCCTTTTTCTTTCAGCATTTGCATAATTCGATCCCGATAATCCCCTTGGATTATGATAGCATCATCCTTAAATGTTCCTCCAACACTCAGTTTCGTTTTGATTTCTTTGGCTAAAATTTTAAAATCTTCGTCTGTTCCTTCATAACCTTCGATGATGGTGGTGGCTTTTCCTTTTCGCTTTTCGAACCTACAAATCATAGGCTCTTTTTGGATGAAAAGAGTATGAATTTCTTCTGGAACTTCATCAGGTTCGGCCGCAATATGGTCTGGAAATAAATTTTTTAGTTGGTCTTGTAAATCCATAAATTTTTTATTTTAAAAAATAAAAATCAAAGTTTTAATTAACAAATTCCAATTGCAGTAATGAACAATAATAATAATTAGAATTCTATTTATAAAATTATCTATTGCTTAACTTCGCTTTTTGTTTGATAATGTCACTAATTTTTCTATTTTCGATTTTGCTTTCTAACCACGAAATAATATCGAGATATAAAAAGGCTCTTTTTTCGTATTTGTTTTTTTCTAATTCTACAAATCGCTCCTTCACTTTAACAAATTCCTTTTTGATATCGCTTGGATAAATTGAATTTAATTTTTTTAGAAAGCGAATAATTTCCTTTTGAACTTCATGCAAATCATTCATTTTAATTAAAAAGGTATACGTACTTTTTAATTGACTTTCTAAATTAAAGTCTTTACCCGACTCATAATGAGCAATCAAACATAATAATCTAGCAAAACAAGCCAAATCTTCACGAACATACAGGTTTTTATTGTTAATTATTTTTTCAAGATAGAAAATGGATTCTGTATATTTTTCAACACCAAAATAAATGGAAGCTATTTTATAATAAAACAACATTTCATGATGCTCATCAAGATGATCACTGTGTAATTTAATTTTGTTTAGAATTTCTGGAATTAGATATTCACTCTCTGTAAAGGTTCCTTCTAGAATATGATAATTCAATTTGTTATTATACAAATACAAGAAAGACAAAGAAGTAATATTATCATTCACTGGAAATTGAGGATCATTAATTGTTTCTTCCAGTAATTCTAGGTATTTTTTAAAATTGGACTTGTATTTAAGCATAAACAATGACTCCAATAAATAATGATTCCCTTTTAGGAAAAAAACAGGATTTAGGTAAATCATGTTTTTATTATCATAAAAAAGAGTAACCCATTTATGCGAATATTTATAGCATGACAAAAAATCTTGGACTAAAAAACTACGCCACAAATAGGCATTGTAATACCAATATTTTTCACGAAAACCAAATTTGGTTTCATTAAGTCTAGCTGTATGTTTATTGAAATAGTCGTCGATATATTTTTGCTCTTCATCACTTTTTACATAGCCTGTTTTGAGCATTATGCCATATAATTGCAGCGAAAGATTAGATAATTTACTAGAAATGGTATTTTTATAATTCAACTCCTTGGCCTGAATTACTAATTCATCAGCTCGACCCTGAATACTTCTGGTAATGTATTGAGATTCAATTAATTTTTCGAATTCAACAATTTCATAAGCTATATAATTCTCATCATTTTCCATTGCTTGCAACTTAGTTTTATCTAGTATTTTCAAGCTTTGTTTGTACAATCCTTTATTATATAAAATAGTAGCAAAATCAATTTGTTCACGTAACTGATATCGAATATTTTGGCTAGGAATATTCAATCGAATACTCACTAAAATTTGTTTGTATAAATAAGATTTTAAGTTTGAAAGTTGTATTTTTTTGATAACACCACTTTTAAGAATTATTTTCTCATCATAAACATCTGATTTATCTAAAACATTAAATAGTTCGATAAACTTTGTGTTTGAACTTGTTTCAAGTCTACTTGCAAAAATTTTGAATTGTCTTTTTTCAGATTTTGAAAGCGATTTTATAAGAACAAATAACGAATCTTTTTGATGGTTAGCCATTGTAATATATAGAGGTGTAAAATATTATTAATCAGATGTTTATAAAGTATTTGTTTGCTTTATATTTAGTATTAAATCTAATAACAAGTTTTATAACTTAGTAATAAAAACTAATTTTGTTTCAAGATGTGAAATTACATTAAATATTTTAAAATGAATAAAGAGAAAGTCCAAATTTTTGATACCACTTTAAGAGATGGAGAACAGGTCCCAGGATGCAAATTAGATACCAATCAAAAATTAGTTATCGCTGCTAGACTTGACGAAATGGGAGTAGATATTATCGAAGCTGGTTTTCCTGTTTCAAGTCCAGGTGATTTTTTGTCGGTTTCAGAAATAAGTAAAATAGTAAAAAACGCTACGGTTTGTGGTTTAACTAGAGCTGTGAAAAATGATATTGATGTTGCTGCTGCTGCACTTAAAAATGCTGTAAGGCCTAGAATACATACAGGAATAGGAACTTCAGATTCTCATATTAGATATAAATTAAATACCACCCCAGAAGATATTATTGCTAGAGCAAAATATGCAGTTTCGTATGCGAAGACTTTTGTTGAAGATGTAGAATTTTATGCAGAAGATGCTGGTAGAACCGATAATGCTTTTTTGGCACGAGTCTGTGAAGAAGTGATCAAATCAGGAGCTACAGTGTTAAATATTCCTGATACAACAGGATATTGTTTGCCAAGTGAATATGGTGAAAAAATAAAGTATTTAAAAGAAAATGTAAAAGGAATCGAAAACGTTACTATTTCTTGCCATTGTCATAATGATTTGGGTATGGCAACTGCCAATTCTATTGCTGGTGCCATTAATGGTGCGCGTCAAATAGAATGTACTATTAACGGAATAGGGGAGAGAGCAGGAAACACAGCACTTGAAGAAGTGGTTATGATTTTTAAACAACACCCTTATTTGAATTTATATACCGATATAAAAACCAAACAATTGAACGAAATGAGTCGATTGGTTTCGGATAGTATGGGAATGATTGTTCAACCTAATAAAGCAATAGTTGGTGCTAATGCCTTTGCACACAGTTCAGGTATTCACCAAGACGGCGTTATTAAAAATAGAGAAACATACGAAATTATGGATCCTTTGGATGTAGGTGTCAATGAGTCATCAATAATACTTACTGCCAGAAGTGGTAGAGCTGCTTTGGCTTACAGGGCTAAAAAAGTAGGTTATAATTTAACCAAAGTCCAGTTGGATATTGTATATATCGAGTTTTTAAAATTTGCCGACATCAAAAAAGAAGTCTTGGATAGTGATATTCACCAAATAATAGAAGCTTGCAAAATTGAAAGTGAATTAATCTAAAGAATTAAGTTTTAATTAATAATTAAATGGATTTAAAAATTGCTGTCCTATCAGGAGACGGAATTGGACCCGAAGTAATCTTTCAGGCAAAGAAGACATTAACCGCTATTGCAGTGGTTTATGATCATGAATTTGTTTTTGAGGATGCTTATGTAGGAGCCATTGCAATTGATAAAACAGGTAGTGCACTTCCAAATCAGACACTTAATCTTTGTTTAAATACCGATGCTGTTTTATTTGGTGCTATCGGTGATCCAAAATACGATACCCCGGAGGCAAAAGTTCGACCTGAACAAGGACTATTAAAATTAAGAAATGAATTAGGTTTATTTGCCAATATTAGACCTATAAAACCATACAAAGCTTTACTTGATTCTTCTCCGTTAAAAAGAGAAATTATTGAAGATGTTGATTTTGTAATCTATAGAGAATTATCAGGAGGAGTATATATTGGGGATAAACACATTAGTGATGATGGTACAATTGCATCTGATTCTTATAAATATTCAGAAGAGCAAATTAGCAGAATTACTCATCTAGCTTTTAAAGAAGCTCAAAAACGCAGAAAAAAAGTAACCTTAGTAGACAAAGCGAATGTATTGGAAACATCGCGATTATGGAGAAGAGTAGTTCAAAAAATAGGGGAGAGTTATCCTGATGTTACTTTAAATTTTCTCTATGTTGACAATGCTGCAAAACAATTGATGTTGAATCCTAGACAGTTTGATGTCATTTTGACCGAAAATATGTTTGGTGATATTTTATCCGATGAGGCTAGTGTAATTGCTAGTTCAAGTGGATTATTGGCTTCGGTTTCAATAGGGATTAATAAAGCACTTTTTGAGCCTATTCACGGATCATATCCAGAAGTAAAAGGTAAAAATATTGCCAATCCAATTGCTTCCATTTTGGCGGCAGCTATGTTATTGGAACATTTTGGATTAAATGAAGAAGCAAAAAAAGTTTATGAAGGAGTAGAGAAAGCGTTCGAACATAAAATTGTAACCGTTGATTTAAGTTCGATTTCAAAATTTGGAACGAATGAAGTGGGAGATTTCATATCGAATTTCATATTAAGTAAAGACGACTTATTATATTTTAATAATGATAATGTGCATATAGGGCAATCTACAATTGTATAATTTAAAAAAAACAAAAAACAAATTAATAAAGACAATGGAATTAAATAAGTATAGTAAAACCATTACTCAAGACGTTACCCAACCAGCCGCACAAGCTATGCTTTACGGAATAGGTTTAACAGAAGAAGACTTGAAAAAAGCGCAGGTTGGAATTGTCAGTATGGGTTATGAAGGTAATACTTGCAACATGCACTTGAATGACCTTGCAAAAGACGTTAAAAAAGGAGTTTGGAATGCCGATTTAGTAGGTTTAATATTTAATACTATTGGTGTAAGCGATGGAATTTCGAACGGAACTGAAGGAATGCGTTTTTCTTTAGTATCTCGTGATGTTATTGCTGATTCTATCGAAACCGTTATGGGAGCACAATGGTATGATGCCATGATTGCTATACCAGGTTGTGACAAAAATATGCCGGGAGCATTAATTGCCATGGGAAGAGTCAATCGGCCCGCAATTATGGTTTATGGGGGAACAATAAACTCTGGAAGGTGGAAAGGCGAACACCTTAATATAGTATCTGCTTTTGAAGCCTTGGGAAAAAAATTTAAGAATGCGATTTCTGATGAAGATTTCAAAGGAATTATCAAAAATTCTTGTCCTGGCCCAGGTGCTTGTGGTGGCATGTACACTGCAAATACAATGGCGTCTGCAATTGAAGCATTAGGAATGAGTTTACCCTATAGTTCATCAAATCCAGCAGTTAGTCAAGATAAATTACAAGAATGTGAAGATGCTGGAAAGGCTATTCGTATTTTACTAGAAAAAGACATTAAGCCAAAAGACATTATGACTCGTAAGGCTTTTGAAAATGCTATTACAATTGTAGCCGTTTTAGCTGGTTCAACCAACGCTGTAATGCACTTAATTGCAATGGCACATTCGGTTGACATCGAAATTACATTAGACGATTTTCAAGCCATTAGTGATAAAACGCCCGTTTTGGCCGATTTAAAACCAAGCGGGAAATTCATGATGGAAGATTTGCACGCCGTTGGTGGGATTCCTGCATTAATGAAATATTTATTAAAGGAAGGCTACATCCACGGAGATTGTATGACTGTAACTGGGAAAACAATTGCCGAAAATTTAGAATCTGTACCTGATTTATATGAAGGTCAAGAGATTGTTCATGATATTAAAAATGCTTTAAAATCTTCTGGAAACATTCAGATTTTATACGGTAACTTAGCTTCAGAAGGCTGTGTGGCTAAGATTAGTGGCAAAGAAGGAGAATACTTTGAAGGAACCGCAGTAGTTTTCGAAAGCGAATTCGAAGTGATTCCCGGTCTTGAAAAAGGAATGATCAAACCAGGCGATGTTGTTGTCATCAGATATTGCGGACCAAAAGGTGGACCAGGTATGCCAGAAATGTTAAAACCGACTTCAGCCATTATGGGTGCTGGTTTAGGAGATAAAGTGGCCTTGATTACCGATGGAAGATTTTCGGGTGGTTCACACGGATTTGTCGTAGGGCACATTACACCAGAGGCTTATGATGGTGGTGGAATTGCATTAATAGAAAATGGAGATATTATTACCATTGATGCCGTAAAAAACACCATTAATTTAAAAATCCCAGATGCAGAATATGCCGAAAGATTGGCCAATTGGGTCCAACCTGATTTAAAAGTTAAAAAAGGGGTTTTACTCAAATATGCAAGATCGGTTTCAAGTGCATCAACTGGATGTGTAACGGATAAGTAAACCTCAACCCTCCCGATAGCTATCGGGACTCCCAGAACCTGTCTGCCGACAGGCAGAGGGGAGAGAGTTGAGCAACAAATAAAATTTGAAAAACAAATAAAAAATCCTCTTTGCCAGAAAAGGCTCCCCCTCCTTCGGAGGGGGTTGGGGGGAGGAAAAAAAATAAAAACAATGAAAATATCAGGTGCAGAAGCTGTTATTAGATGTTTACTCGAAGAAGGAGTAAACTTGGTTTATGGTTATCCGGGTGGCGCTATCATGCCCGTTTATGACGAATTATATAAATTTCAGGATCAATTGCAACATATTTTGGTGCGACACGAACAAGGAGCCGCTCATGCTGCCCAAGGTTTCGCTAGAGCAACGGGTAAAGTAGGTGTGGCTATTGCAACATCGGGTCCTGGAGCAACAAATCTTGTCACAGGAATTGCCGATGCTCAAATAGATTCGACGCCAATGGTTTGTATTACGGGTCAAGTGGGAAAACATTTGTTAGGATCCGATGCTTTTCAGGAAACGGATATTATCGGTATTTCAACACCTGTAACCAAATGGAATTACCAAATTACCGAAGCTCATGAAATTCCTGAAATTATGGCAAAAGCTTTTTATATCGCAAAATCAGGTAGACCTGGGCCAGTTTTGATTGATATTACAAAAAACGCTCAGTTCGAATTATTAGATTTTAGCTATAAAAAATGCACTAAAATTAGAAGCTACAATCCTAAACCAACTTTAAATTTAGATAAAGTTGCTCAAGCTGCTGCTTTAATTAATACTGCAAAAAAACCCTATATTATTTATGGTCAAGGTGTAATCCTTAGTGAAGCGGAAGCGGAGCTAAAAGCCTTAGTTGAAAAAACAGGAATTCCAGCTGCTTGGACCATCTTGGGAGTTTCTGCTGTGCCTACAGACCATCCTTTGAATGTAGGTATGCTTGGAATGCATGGAAATTATGGTCCTAATTTGTTAACCAACGAATGTGATGTTTTAATCGCGCTTGGTATGCGATTTGACGACCGAGTTACGGGTAATTTAGCTACTTATGCCAAACAAGCCAAGGTAATTCATTTCGAGATTGATCCGGCTGAAATTGATAAAAACGTAAAAACAACGGTAGCGGTTTTGGCCGATTTAAAAGAATCATTGACCGCATTAATTCCATTAGTTAATGCTAATTCGCACGAATCTTGGCACAACGAATTCAAAGAATATTATAAAATAGAGCTTGATGCAGTTATTAATGAAGAGCTAGCGCCAACAAATAACAAAGGAATTTCAATGGGAGAAACTATTGAAATGATTAATAAACATTCTAAAGGAGATGCGATTATTGTTCCAGATGTTGGGCAACACCAAATGTTCGCTTGTCGTTATGCTAAATTCAATTCATCAAAAAGCATGATCAATTCAGGTGGTCTAGGCACGATGGGATTTGCCTTACCGGCTGCTATTGGAGCTAAAATGGGAATGCCCGATCGAGAAGTGGTTGCAGTCATTGGAGATGGCGGTTTTCAAATGAACATACAAGAATTAGGTACTATTTTTCAATCGAAAGTTCCTGTAAAAATTGTAGTACTCAATAATGAGTTTTTAGGAATGGTGCGCCAATGGCAAGAATTATTTTTTGATAATCGCCATGCGTCAACCGTAATGGTCAATCCCAATTTTGTTGCCATCGCCGAGGGCTATTACATCAAAGCTAAAAAAGTTACTCAAAGAGAAGATCTAGATGCAGCAGTTGCCGAAATGATGGCTTCTAAAGAGTCCTATTTCCTTGAAGTTATGGTAGAAAAAGAAAATAATGTATTTCCGATGATTCCAACAGGAGCGTCGGTAGCGGAGATGCGATTAAGTTAAAATTATGGAAGAAAATAAAATATTCACTATTTCTGTTTATTCAGAAAATAATGTTGGTTTACTCAACAGAATTTCAGGAATTTTCTTGAAACGTCATATCAATGTTTTGAGTCTCAATGTATCCGAATCGGAAATAGAAAATGTTTCTCGATTCATTATAGTTGTAAAAACCTCAGAAAAATGGGTGCAAAATATTGTAGGTCAAATCGAAAAACAAATCGAAGTCATCAAAGCTTTTTATCATGTTGATGAAGAAACCATTTTCTTAGAAAGTGCTATTTTCAAAATTGATTCTAGCTTGTTATTCGACGAAAGACAAATTCAAAATATTATTAAAGAAAGTCATTCTGAAATTGTTACGGTTTCTAGAGATTTTTTTGTGATTTCGAAGTCTGGAAAACGTTCCGAAATAAATGACTTATACAACAAATTAAAACCTTTTGGAATCATGCAATTTGTTCGTTCCGGAAGAATATCAGTCTCCAAACAAAAAATGGAAATATCAACTTTATTAGAAGAATTAAAATCATAAATTAAATATTAAACAATGGCAAATTATTTCAATTCATTACCCCTTAGATTACAATTAGAACAATTAGGCGTTTGCGAATTCATGGATCAATCCGAATTTTCAGATGGTATTGCTGCTTTAGCAGGTAAAAAAGTAGTTATCGTAGGTTGCGGTGCTCAAGGTTTAAACCAAGGATTAAACATGAGAGATTCTGGTTTAGATATTTCTTATGCGTTACGTGCAGAAGCGATTGCTCAAAAAAGAGCTTCTTTTATGAATGCTGCAGATAATGGTTTCAAAGTAGGAACTTATGAAGAGTTAATCCCAACGGCTGATTTGGTTTGTAACCTAACGCCAGATAAACAACATACCGCTGTAGTTACAGCAATTATGCCTTTGATGAAAAAAGGATCAACTTTAGCGTATTCTCATGGTTTTAATATCGTAGAAGAGGGAATGCAAATTCGTAAAGACTTAACGGTTATCATGTGTGCACCTAAATGCCCAGGGTCAGAAGTTCGTGAAGAATATAAAAGAGGTTTTGGAGTACCAACATTAATTGCTGTACACCCAGAAAACGATCCAAATGGATTTGGTTTAGCGCAAGCAAAAGCCTATGCAGTTGCGACAGGTGGTCATAGAGCAGGGGTATTGCGTTCGTCTTTTGTTGCCGAAGTAAAATCAGATTTAATGGGAGAGCAGACTATCCTTTGTGGTTTATTACAAACAGGTTCTATCTTGTGTTTTGATAAAATGGTTGCTGAAGGTGTTGATGCAGGATATGCTTCAAAATTAATTCAATACGGATGGGAAACTATAACCGAGGCATTAAAACATGGTGGAATTACCAATATGATGGACAGATTGTCTAATCCTGCCAAAATTGTAGCTTTCAATGTTTCTGAAGAATTGAAAGACATTATGCGTCCTTTGTTCCAAAAACACATGGATGATATCATCTCGGGTCATTTTTCTAAAACAATGATGGAAGATTGGGCTAATGATGATAAAAACTTATTGTCTTGGAGAGCCGCTACGGGAGATACTAATTTTGAAAAAACTCCTCCAGGAAATATTGACATTCCTGAGCAAGAATATTTTGACAATGGCGTATTGATGGTGGCTATGGTAAAAGCTGGAGTAGAATTGGCTTTTGAAGCGATGACTGATTCTGGAATTATCGAAGAGTCTGCTTACTATGAGTCTTTACACGAAACGCCGCTTATTGCTAATACCATTGCAAGAAAAAAATTATTCGAAATGAATCGTGTGATTTCTGATACGGCAGAATATGGTTGTTATTTGTTTGATCATGCTTGTAAACCCTTAATTGCTGAATACGTTAAAAATGCACCAAGTAATTTAGTGGGACGTCCTTTTGGCATCGGAAATGGAGTTGATAACAAAGTTTTAATTGAAGTTAATAGCATCATCAGAAACCACCCAGTTGAAGAAATAGGGGGATGGTTGCGAGAGTCTATGACAGCAATGAAGAAAATTGTTTAATTTAATTTAAGTTGTTTTTCAAAAATAACAAAGCGAGGTAGAAATTCTATCTCGCTTTTTTTATGTAAAATTTTAACGGAATTATATAAATAAAAGAAAATAAATAGTACTAAATTAGCGTGAGTATGAAAATAGCTATGGATGTTGTAATTATTGGCGGAGGTTTGTCAGGGCTCACGAGTGCTATACATTTATCTAAATTGGGAATAAAGGTTGTTATCATTGAAAAAAATGATTTTCCAAAACACAAGGTTTGTGGCGAATACATCTCGAATGAAGTATTGCCTTATTTCAATTGGTTAGGTATTGAAATTAGGGATTTGAAACCTTCAAAAATCACTAAAATGGAGTTTTCAACTTCGTTAGGAAGTGCAATTTCTAGTGATTTACCTCTAGGCGGATTTGGAATAAGCCGTTATGAATTGGATTATTATTTATCTCAAAAAGCAATTCAAAACGGTTGCCAAATCATTCAGGATACCGCAACGGATATTCAATTTATAGATGATGAATTTTTTGTAACCACACTAGATAACTTAAAATTAAAATCAAAAGTCGTTATAGGAGCTTTCGGAAAACGCTCAAATATGGATCAGAAATTAAATCGGAATTTTATTTTTAAAAAATCGCCATGGTTGGCTGTAAAAGCACATTATTCTGGAGATTTTCCTGACGATTTGGTAGGACTTCATAATTTTAAAGGGGGATATTGTGGCGTTTCGAAAATCGAAAATAATAAAATAAACATCTGCTATTTAGTAGATTATGAAACCTTTAAACAATACAAGAATATCGAGGAATTTCAATCTAAAATTATTTGTAAAAACCCTCATTTGAAGCTTGTTTTTGAAAACAGCATTTTACTGTTCGATAAGCCAATAACAATTAGTCAAATTTCTTTCGAGAAAAAAGCCACTGTAGAAAACCATATTTTAATGATTGGAGACACGGCTGGACTAATTCATCCTTTGTGTGGCAACGGAATGGCGATGGCAATTCATAGTGCTAAAATCGCATCCGAATTAGTTTCGGATTTTTTAAATCATAAAATTAGTTCTAGAAAAGAATTAGAAAAAAAATACACACAAGAGTGGAACGTCAATTTTAAATACAGACTTGCCATGGGACGATTACTAGCTAAAATTTTGCGAAATGAAAAGGTTGCTACTTTTATTATGAAATTAATGATTAGATTTACTTTTATAGTTCCACAAATTATAAAGCAAACCCATGGTTCTCCTATAACTTTAAAATCATAAGATGTATATTAACACAAAATATAGATCTAACGCTCCAGAAATAATGGATAATTTTGCATTGGAAGGAGAAATATTGAAGGATGCTTTAGATAAAATTGCCAAAATAAATCAGCTCTTAGGAGGGAACAAATTATCTTTACTTGGTCTTCGTGATTTAATTGTTTCTATTCCAAAGTCACAGCAAATTACGATTGTTGATGTAGGATGTGGTAATGGCGATATGTTGCGAGCACTAGCTAATTTCGGAATTAGTAACAATTACAATTTTCAACTAATTGGTATAGATGCTAATTCCTATACGGTTAATTATGCAACTACATTATCTGTAGATTATCCTAATATAAGTTTTCGCTGTGAAGATGTTTTCAGTCATGATTTCGAAAACTTAAAATATGATGTCGTTTTGTGTACATTGACATTACATCATTTTAAAGATTCAGAAATCATCAATTTAATGTCTATTTTTAATGCTAATTCTAGGGTTGGGATTGTTATCAATGATTTGCATAGAAGTGTCGTTGCTTATAGATTATTTCAAGTTTTGTGTTTTATTTTTCGATTAAATGCAATGTCTCGTGAAGACGGATTAGTTTCTATTTTAAGGGGATTCAAAAAAGAAGAATTAATACGTTTTTCAGAAAAATTGGAGTTGAAAAATTATAAAATTAAATGGAAATGGGCTTTTCGTTACCAATGGATAATTGAGAAAGTGGGAAGTTAGAGGTTAGAAGTTAGAAGCAGGAAGTTGGAAGAGGGAGGTTAGAAGAAATCTGTGCGCCTATCATTAAAAGTGTAAATTAAAATGAGTGTAAAAATTAAATGTGTTTCGAAGCAATTGCCAAAATATTCCAGAACTACCGAAGAAATAATTCCGTTTCTCGATGCTTGGCTTATTGGACAAGATTCAAGGTTTATTAGAAAAGTGAAGAAGATTTTTGAAGGTGCCGCAGTTGATAAACGCTATTCCATTATGGATCCAGTCGAGGTTTTTACGAAAACCTCATTTGAAGAAAGAAACAATATTTATGTTCGTGAAGTTATTGATTTAGGAACAAAAGTTTTGGAAAAAGCCTTAGAAAAAGCCAATTGGAAACCAAAAGATATTGATTATATTATTACAGTAAGTTGTACCGGAATTATGATTCCTTCTCTTGATGCGTATTTAATAAACAAACTAGATTTACGCCAAGATATTGTTCGTCTTCCTGTAACCGAAATGGGTTGTGCTGCAGGAATTTCGGGGATTATTTATGCTAAAAACTTTTTACAGGCTAATCCTGGAAAACGAGCAGCTGTTATTGCAGTAGAAAGCCCAACAGCCACATTTCAATTGGACGATTTTTCGATGGCAAATATTGTTAGTGCTGCCATTTTTGGCGATGGTGCAGCTTGTGTGTTGCTTTCTTCTCATACAGAGGATGAAGGTCCAGAAATTGTATCCGAAGAAATGTATCATTTTTATGATAATATCGATATGATGGGATTCAAATTGACAAATTCAGGGCTACAAATGATTTTAGATATTGAAGTTCCAGAAACAATTGCATCTCATTTCCCCAATATTATCAACCCCTTTTTAAAGAAAAACAATTTAAGCACCCATGATTTAGACCATTTAATTTTTCATCCAGGTGGCAAAAAAATTGTTCAAACAGTAGAAAGTTTATTTTTAGATTTAGGAAAAAATATTGATGATACAAAAGAAGTATTGCGATTGTATGGTAATATGTCTAGTGCTACTGTTTTGTATGTATTGGAAAGAATCATGGATAATGAACCAAAAAAAGGAGAGATAGGATTAATGTTGAGTTTTGGTCCAGGATTTTCTGCGCAAAAGGTATTATTGCAATTTTAATATGACAAAGCAAGAAATCATATCTAAATTGCCCTATTCCAAACCATTTCTGTTTGTGGATGAATTACTAAATATTGATGAAAATGGGGTGAAAGGCACCTATACTTTTGATTCAACTTTGGATTTTTATAAAGGACATTTCAAAGACATTCCAATTACGCCTGGAGTAATTTTAATCGAAGTGATGGCGCAAATAGGAGTAGTGTGTTTGGGGATATTTTTACTAAACAGTACATTTAATAAAAACACTTCAATTGCCTTAACATCAACAGAAATTGAATTTTTAAAACCAGTATTTCCAAATGAAAAAGTAACAGTAGTTTCAGAAAAAATATATTTTAGATTTGGTAAACTAAAATGCAAGGTTATAATGAAAAATGAAAAAGATGAAATAGTTTGTAGTGGAATAATTGCTGGAATGCTATTATAGTTTTTCTGTTGTGTCATTTCGACGAAGTAGAAATGACAAATAAATACAAAAAATGAATAAACGTGTTGTAATTACTGGTCTAGGTGTTGTTGCTCCAAACGGAGTAGGACTTGACGCATTTACCAATGCCATAAAAAACGGAATTTCAGGAATAAAACACGATTCCGAATTAGAACGGTTGCAATTCTCTTGTCAGATTGCAGGAAAACCAGAAATTTCAACGGAATTGTCATTACGATATTTTACAGAATTAGAATTGCGAAATTTCAATTCATCAGGGATTTTATATGGTGTGATCGCGGGAATGGATGCTTGGGAAGATGCTGGATTATCAATTTTAAATAAGGAAGAACCGGATTGGAATAGTGGAACTGTTTTTGGGACCGGAACTTCTGGAATTGATAAATTTAGAGAAAGTATTTATAAAATTGACGATTTTCAAACTCGAAGATTGGGGAGTACAGCCGTTGCTCAGACCATGAACAGTGGAGTGAGTGCATATTTGGGTGGAAAATTAGGTTTAGGGAACCAAGTCACAACCAATTCTTCGGCTTGTACTACAGGAACAGAAAGCATTTTGATGGCGTATGAACGAATTAAAACAGGTCAGGCAAATCGTATTTTGGCAGGAAGTACTAGTGATTCTGGCCCTTATATTTGGGGTGGATTTGATGCCATGAAGGTATGTACTTTTAAACATAACCAAACAGCTGAACAAGGTTCACGGCCGATGTCTGCATCCGCATCAGGATTTGTACCAGGAAGTGGAGCAGGGGCTTTGGTTTTAGAAGATTTAGAAACCGCTTTGGCACGAGGGGCAAGGATTTATGCAGAAGTACTTGGTGGAAATGTCAATTCTGGCGGGCAACGTGGTCTAGGAACGATGACAGCTCCAAATCCTATTGCTGTACAAAAGTGTATTCAAGATGCATTGAAAAATGCAAAAATAAATTCAAATGATATTGATGCCATCAATGGTCATCTTACAGCAACTTCAAAAGATAGTCTAGAAATTCAAAATTGGAGTGTTGCATTAGGTAGAGGCGGTGTTGATTTTCCGTATATTAACTCATTAAAATCAATGGTTGGTCATTGCCTGTCTGGTGCAGGAAGTATTGAGAGTGTTGCTTCGGTATTGCAATTACATCAGGGATTTCTTTTTCCGAATATAAATTGTGAGGATTTACATCCTGAAATCACTTCAATCATTGATGTATCTAGAATTCCGCAGCAATTCATTAAAAAAGATATTAATATTATCGCTAAAGCAAGTTTTGGTTTTGGCGATGTAAATGGTTGCTTAATTTTTAAAAAATATAAATACTAAAAAAATGAATAAACAAGAGGCTATCGAACAGTTAAAAGCAATCATTGAACCGTACATCCAGAATCAAGAAGCATTTGATGTTTTGACTGAAAAAACTGATTTCATCAATGATTTGAGAATAAACTCCGCAAATTTAGTAGATGTTATTCTTGATATTGAAGAGAAATACAAGATTGTAATCGACAACGAATCTATGGAAAGAATGCTGGATGTAAAATCGGCATTAGATATTATCGAAACTAAATTATCTGAAAAGTGATAGGAAATGATATTGTTGATTTGGATTTAGCCCGAAAAGAAAGTAATTGGCAACGTAAAGGCTTTTTAGATAAAATCTTTACAAACAAAGAGCAACTACTGATTTTGGATGCCAAAAATCCAGAAGTTATGGTTTGGAATTTATGGAGCAGGAAAGAAGCTGCCTATAAAATTTATAATCGACAAACAGGAATTCGTGGTTATTTTCCGTTACAGTTTGAGTGTTTTGATTTAAAAATTAGTAACCAAATTATTTTTGGAAAAGTTATGATTAAAGAACATGAATATTTTACAAAAACTGAAATTACAGAACAGTTTATAAATACAATATCAGTAGAAAAATTTGAACAATTTAATATAGTTAAAATATTAAAAAACAGAGAAAACATAATAATAAATAAAGGAATTCCAAGCTATTTTAAAAATGAAAATTCAATTCCAAAACCAGTATCAATAAGTTATCATGGTAGATTTGAACAAATGATTACTATTTAATTCAAACCCATTTTTAATAATAGTAATGATATTTTTATAGGTAATGTACTGAAAAATAGTTGGTGGATTTCAAAAAAATAAGTTGTAATATTCTACCGTTAATCAGAAGAGGAATTATGCTCTGGTGGAGACCAACATACTAGCAATATGATTAATGCAATAAGGTAGATTAGGCAGTTCAATTTGAGCTGCCTTTTTCATTTTACCTGTTTGCTTTATGGCAAAAGAAAACTCACCTCTCATTGGCAAGAAACACATACCATTTAATGAAGTTTATTCTGTTTTTAGTGGTTAAACCACGATGAATATCTAGATGATTTTTTAGATGACTAAAAAAACCTTCAATACCATTTGTAGTTCTTGGAATGTTTGCATTTTTTAAATAATGAAACATATTAGGCAAAGCACTTTTTATTGTAGAATAAGAACGCCTTAGCAGTTTGTGAGTGTACCAATATCTATCTGTTTCGTGATTAACAGTTTTTTCATTAATATATTCTTTGTGATTATTATACCAATTTTCAAACTCTTGAATCCAAAATAGTTTATCGTTTTGAGTTTGGATTTTTAAAAGCTTCAAAACAATACTTCTCAATTCTTGTCCTGCAATGTGTTTTGGGTATCGAGTCAGCCACAGCAAGTACATTCGTTGAATATGAACTAAACATCGTTGTACTTTTGCTTCTGGAACTGCGTTTTTTATTGCCTTTAAAATACTCTTATGACCATCAGTTGTAACACTTTCAATTTGAAGACCAAGCTTAATAAGATTTTCCAAATCTTCTTTCATTTCTTGGTAATCTTCACAGTTACTAAATCGAATAAGTTGTGTATAACCATCCAAATTATCCTGATAACAGATCAAACAAAAATTTTTAAAATAAGTAGCATCCATCCTTAAATTGACATTGCTCCTTTTTATGATTTTTACTTTAGGAGCTTGTTCTAAAATGGCATAAAAAGTACGTTGTAAAGTGTCTTTTGAGTAACCGCTATCTCGGACAAGAGTTTTATACGTTTGACGTTCAATAACCCATTTTTTAAACCAAACAAATCGATTTTTTAAACGTTGTTCAGGTCTATTATCCGTAAACAATAATCCACAGTTTTTACATTTGAATCGTTGCTTATTACTTTGTTTTCCCCAGCGAATAACATCGAGGCTTTTACAACCCCAACATCGCTTTTTTTTGGTGGTTTTTCCATATTAAAAAAGTTTGATGAAACGAATTTCATCAAACTTTCTCTAATAACAATCACAATAAGGCTTCACAGACTATTTACCAACTATTTTTCAGTATTATGCCTTTTTATACCATTTAGACATATTTAATAGTCTGATTTAAGTAAAAAAATAGTCAAAACTGCATAGGTCTTTTATAAATTTTTCAGTGATTAATTCTTTAACTATTTCATCTAATTT
>JAYVIN010000060.1:0-12326 GCA_043770135.1 Flavobacterium sp.
TTACCCAAAAACTACCACAATACCTACTGGACCAACAGTAAAAGATAGTGATGGTGATTTTAAAACGCCAACAGGATTACCTTGGGCTATAAATATATCGGGTGCTTATAGAGCTCCAAAAGAAAAAGTACTTATTACAAATGCTTATTACCACTTTGCTACTTGGGCTACATCTGGTGGCACAAATAAATCGGATTGGTTTTTAGATAAAAGTGGCTACAGAAATAATGCGAACTTAAAATAATACCTTTAAGTTTCATAATTGTCAAAGTCTCCGATTAAAATGTAATCGGAGACTTTGACAACGAAATTGATATGGATTGGTTATACGAAAACTACGGGAACACAAAAATTGAAATTAAACCAAAAGTTGATAAATATACAATTGCTGGAAAAGATATTCTTATCCTTGCCGAAGGTCGTTTAGTAAACCTTGGTTGTGCTACTGGTCACCAAAGTTTTGTAATGAGTAACTCCTTCACTAACCAAACTCTAGCTCAAATCGAATTGTGGAAAAACAGCGCGGCATACAACAATGACGTGTATATGTTACCAAAACATTTGGACGAAAAAGTAGCAATGTTGCATTTAGAAAAATTAGGAGTTGAATTGGAAACTTTACGTAAAGACCAAGCTGATTATATTGGCGTAGCGGTTGAAGGGCCTTTTAAACCAGAGTATTATAGATACTAATCATCTATGTCATTCCGACAAAGGAGGAATCTCATCCTATAATTTCAGAACCCTTGCAGTCTCGGGATGCGAGGGTTTTTTGTTAGCAAAAAGTCAAATGGTTTTGTATTTCAAACGAGATATTCTATAAAGTGTGTAAGTAAAATAAGTATTAGGGTTTCTGCAAATTCTAATGTGCTTCCAGCCAATTTTTTCCCATTATCATTTCAACATCAAAGTAATACTAGCTAGATTTAAAATTGATATGGAAATTTAGGGTTTTTATACTTTTTTAATTTTTCAAAAGGGACTAAATAAGTTTCTTGACAAGCCCTTCCTGCATGTGGAAAAGAGGGGGTAAATTCGATGCCTTTTTCGGTGTAAATCCAATTGATGTCACCCCACCACCAGTCTAAGTTTGTCAAATCACAAGATTCTTCATCAGTCTCTTTTGGTTTTACAAAATGTTGCTCACTATTTATAATGGCAAATAGTTTAGGGGCAAAATATTCCTGCCTGTACTTTACAAAGCTGTCAAAATTGCTCTCTTTTTCAGTAGTAACACTTTTATCAAAAGCAATGATTTCATCTATCTCATAATTTTTTCCAGTATTCAAATCTATTAAATATCCTGTAGTAGCACTATCAGGATAAGCTCCTCCGCAATACCATTCTGATGCTATTTTAAAACCAAGTAAATTGCTGTTTAAAAAAGTAAATTCAGTATCAAAATAAACGTTTTCTCCTGTATTATAGTACCAATCAGAAGAACAGCCTAACTGCCAAATAGCGTTTTTTATCTGTATATTTTCTAAAAGTGGATTGACTAGATTTTTACTTTTCTTTGAAAACGTATCTCCTAATCTAAAAAAGGAAGCATTACAATGTTTTTCAGTGTACCAAACTATTTCTTTGTTTTTGTAAACAGTAGTTTTTTGTTTTTTGAATTCAAGTAAACTATATTTTATGAGATTTAACTTTTCATCTCCATAATAATCTTCTAGTAAAGCTGACTTGTAATTTGAAAAATCAATAGGCGAAAGTTTTACAGGAAATGATTTTCCTTTGACATCACTCCATGTTCCTTCAAAAGTTGCAGTGCCTACTTTTTTTAAAACAAATTTTTCGTGAATTGTATCTTGATGTTGAAAAAGCAGTGTTAAATTATTGTTTTTTTTTGTTCCTTCTAAATTAATGTCTTTCAATGAGTTTTGATAAAAATAAATAGCTGTAGTATTAGGTTCTTCATTAGGAGAGCCATATTCATATAGCCGCATATAGATTTTACTTTTACCCAAAGTTCCTTCTAAATAATATTCATCATTTTGACAAAATGCTAATGTCGATTGAAATATAAAGAAGAGTAGAATTATTTTTTTCATAATTTGTACTTTTAAGTGCAACTGAATACTGACCACTATTTCCTAATGCGCTTCCAACCAATTTTTCCCCATACCAATTTCAACATCCAAAGGAACATCCATAATAAAAGCGTTTTCCATTTCGTGTTTAATCATAGGTTGAATTTTTTCTAATTCCGAATTGTGAACATCAAAAACCAATTCATCATGCACTTGCAAAAGCATTTTTGATTTCCATACCGAGCCTTCGGTATCAGATGTTAGTTTTTTGTGAATATTAATCATTGCAATTTTGATAATATCGGCTGCAGAACCTTGAATTGGTGCGTTTACTGCATTTCGTTCTGCGCCACTTTTTACCATCATATTAGCAGAATTAATGTCTTTCAAATAGCGTCGTCGTCCTAAAACCGTTTGTACATAACCGTTTTCTCTTGCAAAATCGACTTGATTGCTCATGTACGATTTCAGTTTTGGATAGGTCGCATAATAAGCTTCAATCAACTCGGCAGCTTCTTTTCGCGAAAGCAAAGTTTGATTGGAAAGTCCAAAAGCAGAAACACCATAAATAATTCCGAAATTCACGGTTTTGGCATTGCTTCTTTGTTCCTTGGTTACTTCTTCTAATGGAATATTGAATACTTTTGCCGCTGTACTTCTATGAATGTCTTCGTTGTTTTTAAAAGCTGCAATCATATTCTCTTCACCAGACAAAGCGGCAATAATTCGCAGTTCTATTTGCGAATAATCCGCTGAAACTAAAGTATAATTTTCGTCACGAGCAATAAATGCTTTTCTAATTAATCGTCCGCGTTCGGTACGAATCGGAATGTTTTGCAAGTTGGGATTGTTAGAACTCAAACGACCTGTTGCGGCAACCGTTTGCATATAATCAGTATGAACTCGACCTGTTTTTTTGTCCACTTGGTTGGGCAACGCATCAATATAAGTACTTTGCAATTTCACCATTTGTCTCCATTCTAAAATGTCTTTTACAATGGGATTTTCTTTTTCTAAATAACTTAATATTTCTTCGCCTGTGGCATATTGCCCCGTTTTGGTTTTCTTTTGTTTGGTTCCGCCTATTTTTAGTTTGTCGAATAAAATATCTCCCAATTGTTTTGGAGAAGCCAAATTGAATTTTTCGCCAGCCGTTTCATAGATTTTTTGTTCTAATGAGTTGCTTTCTTTTGCCATTTCTACCGACATTGCTGCTAAGAACGGAACATCCAAATTAATACCTTCCAATTCCATTGCAGCCAAAACTGGAATCAACGGAATTTCGATTTCTTCAAATAGTTTTTTGGTTTCTGCTTTGTCGAGAATCGGACTGAAATTTTGTTTTAATTGGAAAGTTACATCGGCATCCTCGGCAGCATATTCTTTGATTTCTTCCAAAGCCACGTCTCGCATCGATTTTTGATTTTTACCTTTTTTTCCAATTAAATCTTCAAACGATTTTGGCGAATATTTCAAATAGGTTTCACTCAAAACATCCATATTGTGGCGCATATCAGGATTTATCAAATAATGCGCAATCATCGTATCGAATAATTTTCCTTTAATTTGAATTCCGTAATGCGACAGGATTTTTAAATCGTATTTTATATTTTGGCCAATTTTTTCGATAGTTTCAGATTCAAAAAACGGTTTAAATTTATCGACTAAAACTTGTGCTTCTTCCTGATTTTCTGGAAACGGAACGTAAAACGCTTCGCCTTTCGCCCAGGCGAATGACATTCCAACTAATTCAGCATTCAAAGCATCAATTCCAGTTGTTTCGGTATCAAAACATACCGAAGTTTGATTTAGTAGATTTTGCAAAAACAATTTTGTACCCAATTCACCTTGAATAATCGTGTAATTATGATTGGTATTTTCTAAAGTCCCCATCCCAGCCTTCCCCGAAGGGGAAGGAGTAGCTTGACTATCGTCATAAAAACCAAACAAATCAAATTGATCTTCGTTTGTTTTTTTAGCTGGAGCTTTTTTTGCTGGTTGTGGCGTATCGCTTGAAGTTGCATTTTCGTTGGTATCAATTTCGTCGTATTCTTTTCCAGTTCCAAAATATTTATCGAACTGCGCTTTCATTTGACGGAACTCCAATTCTTGAAACAATTCATCCGTTTTTTCGACATTGGGTTTTGACAATTCAAAATCTTCGGCATTAAAAGTTACGGGACAATCGAGTAAAATAGTGGCTAATTTTTTAGATAAAATTCCCAATTCGGCATTCGCTTCAATTTTATCTTTAATCGCACCTTTTAATTGATGAGTGTTTGCCAAAAGATTTTCCATCGAACCATATTCTGCCAAGAATTTCTTTGCTGTTTTTTCGCCAACGCCGGGCAAACCCGGAATATTATCGGCGGCGTCGCCCATCATTCCTAGAAAATCAATCACTTGTTCTGGTCGTTCGATTTCGAATTTGGCCAATACTTCGGGGATTCCCCAAATTTCGATATCGTTGCCCATTCGAGCAGGTTTGTACATAAAAATATTCTCTGAAACCAATTGGGCAAAATCCTTATCCGGCGTAACCATATAAACCTTGAAATCTTCCTTTTCGGCTTGCTTAGCCAAAGTTCCAATTAAATCATCAGCTTCAAAACCAGCGACTTCTACAATCGGGATGTGCATTGCTTTCAATAATTCTTGAATATAAGGAACGGCAATTTTTATGGCTTCGGGAGTTTCATCGCGATGCGCTTTGTATTCTTGGTACATTTCATATCGGTACGTGCTTCCTCCTTTGTCGAATGCTACAGCCAAATGGTCAGGTTTTTCTCGTTTGATAACATCCATCAAGGCATTCATAAATCCCATAATGGCCGAGGTATCCATTCCTTTAGAATTGATTCTTGGGTTTTTTATAAAGGCGAAGTAACCACGAAAAATTAAAGCGTAAGCATCGAGAAGGAAAAGGCGTTTTTGTGACATTGAAATAAATTTTGAGGTGTAAAAATAGACAAACTTTCAAAAAACCGCCTCATTAAGTTTATGTTAATTATTGATTTGGCGTTTTTTTTTTTTTAACTAAATAAATACTTTTGTTTAAATTAAATTTAAAACAAAACAAATGAAAAAAATTATTTGCATGTTGGCATTAGCCTTAACCGCATTTTCTTGTTCTAAAGACGAAGATGCAGCTACTGTTGTAGCAACTTGGGACAGAAATCAAGTTGGAACTATTGCCGCTGATGGCAAAGTTAGCAATCTTGTAAATTATGAACACGATTGTACGCTTGAAAAGGATAATTTCTCGTTTACAAGCAATGGTGTTTTTAAAGTCGAAGAATTGTATAATAATTCAGTAGAAGTAGATAAATCACAGTTGACAACATGTGATTCAGACGAATATAATGGCACTTATGCTTTAAATGGTACTACGCTTGCACTTACTTACACGGATGATGTCGCCGATGAAGTTTACGAAGTTGTATCATTAACGGCAACTGAGCTTAAATTGAAAAAGGTTGCTAATTTGAAAAGAACAACAATGAGTTCTACTAACTATTACACGTTTACTAAACGATAAGATATACATTTAAAATAAGTCAAAGCTGCAGTTTTTAATTGTAGCTTTTTTTATTTCAAAAATGGAACACCGTTAAATTTAAATTAAAACAAATAATTCTATGAACTAAACTTCGTTAATTTGTTCAAAAATTAAACAGATGGCTTTTCGCTGGATTATTCTTTTTACTCTCATTACCACTATCGAATTGTATGCTTTTCAGGCAGTAAAAACGGTTGTAAAAGCACGTTGGGTTTTGTTGTTTTATTGTGCGATTTCGTTGATAACGATTGTATTTATTTTTTATCAATTTTCAAAATTCGATAGAAGTGTAGGACAAACACAGATGACAATGTTGACTCTTGGCTTGTTGTTATTAGTTCTTATTCCAAAATTGATTGTCACTTTTTTTATGATTTTAGAAGATAGTGTGAGATTATTTTTAGGAGTTCGAAATTATTTTGTCAATTATGACAAAGAAGCTACTTTTTTGCCAGAGCGAAGACAATTTGTGAGTAAAATTGCTTTAGGAATTGCTGCCGTTCCTTTTTTATCTTTGATTTACGGAATGACCATTGGAAAATACAACTTTAAAGTGTTAAGACAAACCTTGTTTTTTCCTGATTTACCCGATGCTTTTGATGGTTTTACCATTACACAAATATCCGATATTCATAGCGGCAGTTTTGATAATCGGGACAAAATAAATTATGCTATTGATTTGATCAATGAGCAAAACTCCGATTTATTATTGTTTACAGGCGATATTGTAAATACCCATGCAACTGAAATGCATCCTTGGATTGAAACGTTTAACAAAATAAGAAGTCATGAATTTGGTAAGTTTTCAATATTAGGAAATCATGATTATGGCGAGTATATCGATTGGAAGTCAACTGAAGCAAAAGACAAAAATTTTTCGGATATTAAGGATTTACACCGTCAAATAGATTTTAAATTGATGTTGAACGAAAACACCAAAATCAAAAAAGGAACAGCAGAAATTGCTATTATAGGAGTTGAAAATTGGGGTGTAAAATTCAAAAAAGCAGGTGATTTAAACAAGGCTTCGGAAAACTTAGCTAAGGAAGATTTCAAAATTTTGATGAGTCACGACCCAAGTCATTGGGATGCGGAAATAAAAGACCATCCCAAACATTTTCACTTAACACTTTCTGGACATACTCATGGGTTGCAATTTGGAATAGAAATACCAGGTTTTTTTAAATGGAGTCCAGTAGAATATGTATATAAACAATGGGCTGGATTATATGAAAATTTGGGAAGGTATATTTATGTGAATCGAGGACTTGGCTTTCATGCTTATCCTGGGCGAGTGGGAATTATGCCAGAAATAACTGTGATTGAACTAAAAAAAGGCAAGAATGTGGCTTAATTAGTTTAAAATGCTACATTTGTAAAATAGATTCGCTTTTTTTAGTAAATTTAAAAAATTAAATTCGTAGGTTTTATGTCAAAATTTGGAGAACTTATAAGCACACAAGTCCCTGTGTTGATTGATTTTTACACAGATTGGAATGAATCATCCGTATCGATGCATCCTGTAATAAGAGATGTAGCAGCTGCTCTTGGCGATAAGGCTAAAGTGATTAAAATTGATGTAGATAAAAATCAAGAACTGGCAGATGCACTTCGCATCAAAGGACTTCCAACTTTAATGATTTACAAAGAAGGTCAAATGATCTGGAGACAATCTGGAGAGTTAGATGCTAATACTATAATTAGCTTAGTTCAGGAACAAATTTAATCCAGTTTTTCGAAAACGAATCCTTTTTCTGTCCAATATTTTAATGCTTTTGGCAAAGTGTATTTCAGATTTGGAAATGCCTTTACGCTGTCGTGGAAAACGATAATACTACCCGAACAAACATTTTTTAACACGTTTTCTAAGCATTTTTCAGGTGTAATTGTGGTGTCAAAATCAGCACTCAAAACATCCCACATTATTATTTTGTAACCTAATTCGCGTAGTTTTTTGGATTGAGATGCTTTTATTTTTCCGTAAGGAGGGCGAAACAGATTGAATTCCCGATCCCGAAGTTTCGGGACGGGAGCAGGTTGCAGGTTTTGCACTTCCCACTTCCCACTTCCCACTTCCCACGCTTTTTGGCATAAATTCACATTTTCTAAATATTCTTCTGTCGAAGTTTTCCAACCGTTCCAGTGATTGAAAGTGTGATTTCCTACGGAATGCCCGTTGTTGATTACTTTTTCGAAAATAATAGTATGCTTTTCGATATTGTTGCCAATACAAAAAAAAGTTGCTTTAGCCTTGTGTTTATTTAATTCATCGAGAACCCATTCTGTGATTTCAGGTGTTGGACCATCGTCAAAAGTGAGGTAGATTTTGTTTTCAGAATTGGGAATAGACCAAATATAATTAGGGAATATTTTTTTTAAAAAGGCAGTTGTTTTTATCCAATAGTGTCTCATATTCTAAAGTTGAAAACTACTCTTTTTCACGTTCAAAATGCTCAAAATTGTTGATGTAAGTGTTAAATGTTATTCGGTTTTTATTATAAAATGGAATGTCTCCTTTTGCTTTCATGACTTGCAATAAGCTTCTGTAGCGCTCGATGTCGGTTATAATATCAACAGCAATATCAGATTGATCAGAAACACTTAGATTCCCATAATAATTTAGGTTTTCTTTGTGTTTTGTCATTAACTTTTCTAGCAGCTGTTGTGCTTTTGCTTTTTGTCCAAGTTCATAATATCCTTTGGCAAAAGGTTCAATTACAGAGTAATAATTAAATTTTTCAACAGGCATTTTGGTCATCGCCAACTCAATAATTTTTAGTGCTTTGTCTTTTTTGCCTTCAGCAATTAATTGATCCATTAATCGGGCAAGATTAGTTCTGTAAGTAATACTGTTTCTTCTAGTTTCTGGATCATGATATATTTTATCGCTTTCACTATTGCCCCAATCCCATTTAGTAACAATGGCATACATTTTATCAGCATCAATTTGTCCCATATCCATAGGGCCTGCTTCTTTGTTAACGACTGTTTTTATAGGAACTAATTTATAAACCATTCCGTCTAGTTGCAGATAGTCTTTCAGCCAAATATAGTCTTCACTATCAAAAGCACCTCCACTAAAATAAATGGGTCTTTCCCAATTGTTGTTAGCCAAAACATCAAGCATTATCAATCTGTTTTTATATAAAGCACTTCCTTTAATGTCAATATCTATATACGAAACAATAGAATCAAAATATTTTGGAGCAACTACCTTATTTTTTATAACTGCATTTTTGTCTACTGTAATTCTTATTTTATTGGTAGGAAAAAAATGAATAGTTTGTCCGTTTTGCATTTCAACTGTGGATTTAGGGATTTTAATAAAATTGATAAAATCTTTTATTTCCCAACGGCTTTCGGTTTTTGGAATATAAGCTACGTAATCTAATTTGTCACCCACAAAGTCATCATGATTAAACGAAATGGGCAATGGATTTGCTTCATAGGTTTTGGTTTTCATTTGGTCAATATACCAATCGGTCATCAGCAAACTGGTGTTTACTATTTTTATATCAGTTCTTATATTTTCAATTTCCTGAGCATACCATAACGGGAAGGTGTCATTATCTCCAATAGTGTATAAAATTGCGTTTTGATCACACGAAGTGAGGTAGGCTTTTGCCATGGCAACGGCAGTATAGCGTTCCGAACGATCATGGTCGTCCCAATTTTGGAAACCTAAAAGTACTGGGACAGCTAGTAAACTTCCAGTAATTAGAATAGCACTGGCCATTTTTGGTTTTAGATAATTACATAAACTTTCGTACAGCGAATAAACGCCAAATCCAATCCAAATGGCAAATACATAAAATGAACCTACCAAGGCATAATCTCTTTCGCGAGGTTCAAAAGGTCTTTCGTTGAGGTAGATTTTCAAGGCAAAACCAGTAAAAAGAAATAAAATCAGGAGAACATAAAAACTTTTAAGGTCTTTATTAGCATGATACATGATTCCAATTAAGCCTAATATAAAAGGTAAAAAGAAATAGACATTTCGACCTTTGTTATTCAATACATCCGAAGGTAAGTTGTCTTGGGCGCCAAGATGTAATTCGTCAATAAATGGAATTCCGCTAAGCCAATTTCCGTCTTGATAATCGTATCTTCCTTGATTGTCACTTTGACGCCCCACAAAATTCCACATCAAATATCTGAAATACATATAGCCAAACTGATATTCGAACATAAAACTCAAATTATCAACCATAGAAGGTTTTTCAATAATAAGATAATCACTGTAATTTTTTAAAAATTTCACGTAGTCTTCATTGTCAATTTGCTTTTGAGCATAGGCTTGTCTGAATTCTAATATTGTTTTTTCGATTTCACCTTTCAGTTGTGCAACGGCTTTGTTATAATCTTCTTCGGTTAATTGATTCGGGTCAATACCGTATTTTTCTAAGTCGTCTTCGTAAGGATAATTAGGATTTAAACTGAATTCCGGTGGATTGGTAAAGTTGATGTAGTTTTCTACATGTTCGTTGCTCCACAATCTTGGTAAAATCGTTTTGTGATTTCCATCACTATTTTGTTCGGCATTTTTGAAATTGTTTACAATTACATATTTACCGGTTTTATAATCTCTTTCATAATTGGGTGCTTTGTCTAAATAAGGTTCGTTTTCATCCAAACCTGCAAAAACTTCTGTGTATTGTGGGCCATAAAACAATGGATTCGAACCGTATTGTTCTCTGTTGTAATAAGCCAAAACTTCTCGTGCATCAGACGGTTTGTTTTCGTTAATTACCGTGTTGGCATTGGCACGAATAGGTAACATTAACCAAGTAGAAAATCCTATTAATATGAATAAGACGCACAGAATCATAGTGTTGTAAAAAACAAGACCTTTGTCATGAGTATATTTCAATCCAAAATAAAAGAAAGCAATTAAGAGTAGGGTAACAAAAATACTGCCTGAATCAAAAGGCAATCCTAAACTATTGACCATGAAAACCTCGGTTTTTCCAAAGAAAGCCATGGTAAGAGGAAGTAATAATTTAAAAATGAATAGCAAAATAGCAATAACAATTCCATTGGCAATGATAAAATTTTTGACCGTAACTTCTTTGTAATTTTTAAAAAAGTATAAAAAGCCTATTGCCGGAATTGTCAATAATGCCATAAAGTGAACACCAAAAGATAAGCCGATAACTAACGAAATTAGCAGCAACCATCTATTTCCTCTTGGAGTATCCATGTCTTGCTCCCAGCGTAAACCCAACCAAAAAAGTAAAGCGATAAACAGCGATGCCATTGCATACACTTCGGCTTCGATTGCATTGTTCCAAAAACTATCGGTAAAAGTAAATCCTAAAGCGGCTACTAATGAACTGCCCAAAATCATAATAGCTTTGTCTTTATCAATTTGAGATTCTTTATTTTCCTTTAAATTAGAGTCCGTTACTCTTATAATGATTTTTTTTAATAGCATTGAGGTTGACCAGAACAGAAATAAAATGGTAAAAGCACTTGAAAAAACAGACATCATATTGACCATCAGAGCGATGTATTGGTCGTTTAGAGCAAACATAGCAAAAAAAGCACCCATCATTTGGTATAAAGGTGCTCCTGGCGGATGTCCAACTTCTAATTTAGCCGCCGTGGCAATGTATTCGCCACAATCCCAGAAACTCATAGTAGGTTCTACAGTTAAAGAATAGGTAGTCAGGGCGATTGCAAAAGCGAACCATCCTGTTATCGTATTCCATTTGTTGAAATTGAATGTTGCCATATTTTAGAAGATGTGATTTTATTTTTGAGCTACAAAGAAAATGTTTTTTTATCTAATGCCACGAGCAATAACAAAATTTTACAAAAAAAGAGGATTACTTAGAAATGAAAATTAATTCCAAGATTTTTCATCGTTTATATTGGGTTTATATTTTTTCGATAAAAACGGAATAAAAATTTGTATGAATAAAAATTTAGTCTAAATTTGCACTCGCTTAACAGCAAACCAATTGGTCTATGGTGTAATGGTAACACAACTGTTTTTGGTGCAGTCTTTCTAGGTTCGAGTCCTAGTAGACCAACATAAAACTCCTCAAGAAATTGAGGAGTTTTTTATTTGTTTCTACATGAAATAGCGACACATTAAAAATAATCATTTTTGATTTATAAAAAAACAGTATCTTTGCACCGTTATTTATAAAGAATAGTAGATAATGAGGCACGCATTGCGTGCCTCTTTTTATAAAAAGTATGACATTTAAAGAAAAAGTTAACGGTTTAGTAACGGATGCATTACAAGCAAATTCCTCCCTATTTCTTACTGATTTAACGATTTCGGATGCGTTTAAGATTACGGTATATCTAGACGGTGATCAAGGAGTAGATTTGCAAGATTGTATCGATGTAAGTCGCGCTATCGAAGGTAATTTAGATAGAGAAGAACAAGATTTTTCTTTAGAAGTAGCGTCGGTAGGAGTAGGTTCAGCATTAAAAATGGTTCGGCAGTATAAAAAAAATGTAGGAAGGACTTTAATTGTAAAATTAGATGCCGAAACTATTGAAGCAGAATTAGTTGAGGCTAATGATAATTTTATAATTTTGTCATGGAAAGCGAGAGAACCAAAAAAATTGGGAAAAGGAAAAGAAACGGTTCAAAAAATACAGGAAATACCGTATACGGATATAAAAGAAGCAATTGTTACAGTAACATTTTAATTAATTAGTTGGCATGGAAAATTTAGCATTAATCGATTCATTTTCAGAGTTTAAAGACGATAAAC